>JAPLKR010000073.1 GCA_026387965.1 Fusobacteriota bacterium
AGCAAATTATGGCATTAGCTATGGAATTGACAAGGCCTTTTCAAAGAGTAGCAGCAGCATATCTGTTCAAAATAGCAAATTATCAAATGGGATTAGTTCCCAAAATATGAATATTTTTAGTTTTAATGATAACGGGGTATATAAAAATATCATTCATAAGGGAAAATTTGAAGAAAAAGTTCTGAGCAGTGGCGAAACGGCATCATATTTTTCAGTTGTAAATACGCTGCCGATAAATTCAAAATGGTCTATTGATTATATCGATACACTTCAGATAGCTTCAAAATTATATACTCAAAGTATACAACCATATTTAGTAGCGGATAATTATTTAAATTATCTATTCAATACTCAAAATTATGAAAATGTATCGCTGGGTATGAGTTATAATGATGAAAATAATAGCGGTATATTTGCAGATTCAAAAATTGGATATACTCTTTTTGGAAGTAATCAACTGGGAGGCGGAGAAAATTATTTCACTACGCTGTATATAGACTCTAAAGTGGGCATTAATTTGAATATTATGACAAATTGGTCGGTTAAACTCTATGCAGAGCCTATGGTTGTGCAAAATATTATTGGAATTAACTTAGTGCCTAATTATTCGATGATAGTGGGATTAAATATGGGTTATCACTACTAACAAATAAAACGCACAGCAACACTGCAGTGCGTTTTATTTGTGTTTGAACAAATTTCAAAACTAATAGTTACATTCCTTTTTCAATTTCTACAATGAGTTTCTTTTTTAGTATTTGTAAACTATTCGAAATTAATATGGGATAAGTTTGTGGAAACTCTAAACGCTTGTATGATTCTTCAAGTGTATCTAAAACCTCAAAATAATAGGATTGTGATTTTTTGATATCACTTAAGAGAGATAAATTTCGAATATTTCCGTTATGCACAAAATCGATTAAAAGAGGTTTTAGAGAATAACTATTTTTTTCTAAGTTGATTTTATGTGTAATATTACTGTGAGCAGTTTTAAGAGCTATTTTCTCGCTATTCTTAAGATTTACAAGTTCTTTATCACTCTCTTGAAGTGCAATGATATCCGCTACAGCTTTTTCATTTTGATAAATTCGATAGATGCACTTTGCTCCAGGATTGGTCACTTTAAAAATATCGCCCGAAAGTTTGATGACAGGACTATTATCGATTTGAGAAAGTTTGTATACTCCACCAAAACAAGGATTAGATTTACTTACAGCAATGGAGTCCCCAACACCGAAAAGATCCACTTTAGCGCCTTGTTGTTTAATTGAACGAATTAAGTTTTCATCAAGTGAACTGGTAAGAATAATTTTAGCCTTAGTCAGCCCTGCGCGGTCTAACTCATTTCGGCAAGTAATAGAGAGAGTGGCTAAATCGCCAGAATCAATACGCACCCCATAATTTCCACGATAGTTATTGTCAATACCTTCATCTTGAAAGGCGTTAATTGCATTTTTAATCCCAATTTTTAGGGTGTCAAAGGTATCGATGAGAAGAATAAGATGTTGCCCAAGGGGTTTTCTATGCTTTAAAAAAACTTTGAAAGCATGAAATTCTGCTAGTTTTCCATTACCAAAGGATTGAACATAGGAGTGAGCCATTGTACCGATGCTAGTAATATCAAAGAGATATTCGGTAACAAGATTAGAGTGTGATTCACATCCGCCGATATAGGCAGCTTTATTTCCATAAACGGCACTATCAAATCCATGCGCTCGACGGCTCCCAAATGACGATACTCCGATAGGATGTGCTGCGCGAGTCACACGCGAAGCTTTTGTGGCTATAGCCATTTGATGGTTGATGATATTAAGGATTGGAGTTTCTAAAATTTTAGCCTCAATAAGCGGTGCTGTGATACGGATAATCGGTTCATTCGGATAAGCAATTTCCCCCTCACGCATGGCACTTAAATTTCCAGTGAATTTAAGTTTTACAAGAAATTCGAGTAAATTTTTATCAGAGATTATTTTATCAAAATAGTGACGCTTCTCGTCTTCGGATGTTTCATTGAGAATTCGGATAAGATCGACAATTTCTAAAATACCCGAGACAACAGCAAAGCCACCATCCTCTGTTTTTCTAAAAAAAACATCAAAGACGGCATTTTTATTTTCCATTTTTTCACCTAAAAAAACAGAACTCTCTGTATATTGGTATCTATCGGAGTTGATTACTCTTGCAAATTCAGTTAATAATTGGCTATTCATTTTACTCCTTTTAGTTCAGTTTTAAATATCTACTGAAATGTGATATAATATAAGCAAATATAGGATGTATAAGCTACTAAAATTTAGTATAGTATAGAATGATTTAGAGGTAAAGTCAAGGAGGAATTGTGGATAAATACGAAAACCCCTTAGCTACACGATATGCATCGAAGGAGATGTTATATATATTTTCGGATAGCTATAAATTTAAATCATGGAGAAAGCTGTGGATTCATTTAGCAGAGTGCGAAAAAGAGCTTGGACTTTCGATTACAGATGAGCAAATTAGTGCTATGAAGGCTGTTTCGAATGATATTGATTTTGACTACGCTGCTGCTAAGGAGCGAGAACTTCGTCATGATGTGATGGCACATATTCACACGTTTGGTCATCAAGCACCGAGTGCAATGCCTATTATCCATTTAGGTGCGACAAGTGCTTACGTTGGAGATAACACAGATGTGATTCAAATACGTGAGGGATTAAAACTTCTCAGAGGGCGCATGGTGGAAATTATTGAGCAATTTTCTGAGTTTGCGATAACGCACAAAGCGTTGCCTACCTTAGGATTTACTCATTTTCAATCAGCACAATTGACAACGGTAGGGAAAAGAGCGACCCTTTGGCTTCAGAGTTTGGTTTCTGATTTTGAAGAGCTAGAGTATCGATTAGAGACGCTAAAGTGTCGTGGCGTTAAGGGAACAACGGGTACACAGGCGAGTTTTTTAGAGCTTTTCAATGGTGATTTTGAGAAGGTATTTAAGTTAGATGAGATGGTTACTAAGGCGATGGGCTTTGAGAAGAGCTTTGCGGTAACAGGGCAAACGTATGATAGAAAACAGGATAGTACCGTTCTACAACTGCTCTCTAATATTTCTCAATCAGCCTACAAGTTTGCAGGAGATATACGTCTTTTGTCTCATTTAAAGGAGATTGAAGAGCCTTTTGAGAAAAATCAAATCGGTTCAAGTGCAATGCCGTACAAGCGCAATCCCATGAGAAGTGAGAGAATATGTGCCATAGCAAGGTTTGTGATGAGTCTAGAGGCCAATGGACCCATGACGGCTTCGTCGCAATGGTTTGAGCGTACATTAGATGATTCGGCCAATAAAAGACTCTCTATTCCACAGGCGTTTTTAGGTGTAGATGCTGTTTTACTCATTTGGAGCAATATTTTAAAAGGGATATTGGTCTATCCAAAGATGATTGAAGGAAACATTTCGAAAGAACTTCCCTTTATGGCGAGTGAGGTAATCATCATGGAGGGTGTAAAAAATGGTGGAGATAGACAGGGGCTTCATGAAAAAATTCGTGAGTACGCCATGCAAGCAAGTTATCGTGTGAAAGTTGAAGGAAAATCAAATAATTTAATTGAGCGCATACTTCAAGATGATAGCTTTAAGATAGATAAGGAAAAACTACAAGTGATATTAGAACCGAAAAATTTTGTTGGAATGGCAGAAATTCAAACAGAACGTTATATCGCTGAGTGTGTCGCGCCACTATTAAAAAAATATATAGAAAGTAAAGTAGAGGCGAGCGAGCTGACAATTTAGAGAGGAGAGTGTGATGGGTAAGAGAAAATATTTTGGAACAGATGGTGTAAGAGGTGAGGCCAATATTGAGTTAACACCAGTATTTGCAATGAGACTTGGGGCAGCGTTAGGCCATATTTTAAATCAAGAGAGCGAAGAACCAAAAGTTGTAATTGCAATGGATACACGAATTTCTGGAGAGATGTTAGCTGCGGCTTTAGCAAGCGGGCTGAGTTCAATGGGCGTAAGTGTTGATATTATTGGTGTACTTCCTACACCTGGACTGGCTTTTTTAACAAAAAGATTAGAGTTTAATGCTGGGATAATGGTCTCAGCGTCACATAATCCGGCCAAAGATAATGGAATTAAAATTTTCACAAGTGATGGATTTAAATTGCAAGATACAAAAGAGCTAGAAATTGAGAATTTGATTGATAATATTGATTCCGTGTTTGATTATAAAAAGGGTGGTGATAGAGTTGGAAAAATCAAAAACACCCAAGAGTACAAATTTTTATACTATGATTTCCTAAAATCGAGCGTTCATACTAAATTTAGAGGAAAAAAAGTTATTGTAGATGAGGCAAATGGTGCAGCAAGTGGACTTGCTTCAAAAGTATTTTCTGATTTAGGGGCAGAAGTGGTTGCTATCAACGATGTACCCAATGGAACAAACATCAATTTGAAATGCGGGTCAACCAATATTGATGTACTTTCAAAAGTAGTTCGTGACTATGAAGCAGACATAGGTTTTGCATATGATGGCGATGCAGACAGACTCATCACAGTAGATAGAAATGGCCTCGTAGTGGATGGCGACTTAGTCATTACTCTTATGGCACAGTTTTTAAAGGAGCAAGGGAGACTAAGTGGAAATAAAGTGGTTGGAACAATCATGACCAATATGGGAATTGAAAAATATCTTGAATCTCAAGGCATTATCTTGGAAAGAACAGCAGTAGGGGATAGATATGTGCTTGAGAAAATGATTTTAGATGATCTAAATCTCGGGGGAGAGCAATCTGGCCATATCATCATGAGAGATTTAATCAATACCGGAGACGGAATTTTAAGCAGTTTACAACTCTTTCAATTTCTAGTTACCACAGGAAAAGACCTTTCAGAACTCACTTCTCATATACAAAGATATCCACAACAGTTAAAAAACTTAAAAGTAGATAGAGAAAAAAAGGCTACGTGGCAGAAAAATTTTAAAGTGACATCTTTTATTGAAGAGCAGAAAAAAGCCTTAGAGGGCAAAGGACGCGTTGTGATACGTGAGTCGGGAACTGAGCCACTGATACGTATCATGGTTGAAGCAGAGTCGATGGAACTGGTGAATTCAACGATTGCAACGTGTTATGCGTTTTTAGATAAAGAGCTTAATTAACAAAGTGTGTCGGTGGTAGTATGGGTGAGAAAAAAGAGTAAGGGTTGCCACGGAGGACTTTCGTCACGCACGTGTAAAGATTGAATTGATATCTCCGGTAATCAGGTTTTTTTAGATTTGCATCCGTGTCAAAGTTTTACCGTGTAAATTAGTAGTGAGATTACTAGGAGGTTGACGGTGTCGAAAGTAGCGGTAGTATCATGTAGTTTGTGTAATGCATAAGAGTTAGAAAGGCAGATAACTCAAGCGCTATCGCTTCTTGGTTTTTTTACCTATTTGCAAGATAAACCAATATTGATTAAACCCAATTTTCTCTCCCAAAACTCTCCTGAAAGTGCTGTGACCACACACCCTGAATTTATTTCAGCGGTTGTGAGGGTATTGAAACGGTACTCCCTTCAACTTTACTTGGGGATAGTCCGGGGATTGGCAGTTTAGATCAAGTTCTTGAAAAGTTCAATCTAAAAGAGAGATTGATCGCTGGGCGTTACGTTAGTAGAGTTTAAAGAGAGTATACTAAGAACTGTCAATGGGGCGGTGTGCAAACACTTTTCTTTGGCTAAAATTGTGGATGAAGTGGACTATATTATCAGTCTACCAAAACTTAAAACCCATGGAATGATCTATTATACAGGGGCGTTTAAAAATCAGTTTGGACTTGTTCCAGGACTATTGAAACCTAAACAACACTATATCTATAAAGAGAAGGAGCAGTTTGCTCATATTTCTCACAAAATATCACTGCTGAGTTCATCCCGTTTTTAAGATACCTCCCTTTAAAAAAGCTTGTTTATCGGTTGGTCAGTCTGTTTTTTTATCCCGACCTGTTTTAATATTGGATAGATGCATGGTTGCAAAGAGTGTGCGAAAGTGTGTCCAAGCCAACCCAAATCAATTCAGATGGTGGATAAAAAACCAAAATTTAGCTATAAGAATTGTATTCAAGGTTTTTGTTGTCAAGAGATGTGTTCAGTAGGCGCATTAAAGGCAAAGAAGGGGTTATGATGTATCAAAAGTTTGCGAGTGTTTATGATAAATTTATGCAAGATAGAATGAATTATTATGGATGGGCATGTTTTACGGAAAATATGTTTCAAATGTACGACGTAGAGAAGAGCGATAATATTGCCGATGTGGGGTGTGGAACCGGAAGTTTTCTCAAACATATGAAGCGATTTGGATATAAAAACATGGTAGGGGTAGATAGCTCTCCTGAAATGTTAGAAGTGTTAAATGGTAAATTTAAAGAAAGTAAAGTGGTTGAAACACGCCTATTAGATATGAAGGAGTGGAGTGAGCCAAAAACGTACAAAGGGATTACAAGCTATTTTGATGTGGTAAATTACCTAGCAAACGAAGAGGAAGTTGAACGTTTTTTTAGAAGTGTTCATACCAATCTTGTAAAAAAAGGAGTATTTATTTTTGATCTTTTTGACCACAGTGTTTTAGAAGAGGTATTTGAAAATAATTTGGTTCATGAGGCGCGTGAGGGGTGGAGTGTAACGTGGGAGTGCATCGAAAAGGAGAATCAATTCGATGTTATCACAACAGTAAAATTTGCCGACGACTCAACAAATTACGTTGAAAAACATCAAAAATATCTCTATAGTGAAGAGCGCATAGAAAAGTTGTTGAAAAAAGTAGGCTTCACAGTGAGCAGGGTATGTGAGCCAAGTATTGCAGAGAGCCGTGATTTTTTTATAGCGATAAAGGAGTAAAAAGTGAAAGCATTATTGAATTTAGAGAGTTTGGAAAAAAGTGGGCAAGATAAAATTTCTCTCGAGGCACTCCTAGGAGGCGAAATTTTAGATAGAGAAAATTTTGAAATAGTGATAAAAAAATCCCTTGAGATGGGAAAATTTATATCGGTTGATAAAGATGAAAAGTTAAAACCTGATATGGAAGAAGCTAATTTAATAGAGCAGTATTTTACAGAGCTCAAAGAATTAGAGACGATAGGTATCAATGAACTCTATACCATTTTAAAAAAGCCAACGTTAACAGAGTGGGACGAAGAGGGAATTATTGCCTATTTTTTAAACATTCCAGCTCAAGTCGCACTTCATTACTATTCGAAAAAAGCACTATTTTTAGATCTGCTGCAAGAGGGGACGATAGGTCTACTTGAAGGTATTCGCTTTTATTCAACTGTTCGAGAGTATGAAGTTGAATATGTTTTGACACTTTTTGCAGGCAAAAAGATTATAGATTATGTAACAGTTCAAAAGCTTGAAGAGGGCGGAATTGCACAGTTAGAAGTGGAATTTAAAGAGCTTCACACTAAAAGTCGTGATGGACTACTGACAGAAGACGAGAAAGAGCGTTTTCTACAGCTACAATATATAGCTAACAGTGAAGAAGGGCTAGATGTCCCTGAGCTTTCAAAGGCGTTACTGGGACTAAACGAGGAAGAGCGTGATGTTCTCGCTGCGGTTTTAGGCCTTTTTAAAGAAAAAGAGAGTTTAGAATCCGTTGCAAAACGTAAAGGTTATAGCGTAGAACAGATTCAAAATATATTTGAGGTGGCGTTGGAGTCAATGAAACGTTATCTTATTGAAAATGGAGATCTCAATGCAATTGAAACACTTTTTGAATAAATTAGAAAAAATGTATCCTGTAGAGTTACAAGAAAAATGGGATAACTGTGGGTTTTTAGTGGGGCGACTTGAAAATGAAGTGAAAAAAGTACTCACAACACTTGATGTGACACATGAGGTGATAGAGTATTCCATTGCAAATAATGTGAATTTAATTGTGTCGCATCATCCCATTATTCTTGATGGAATGAAATCTATTACAAGTAAAACGATGCATGGCGATAAAGTATTAAAACTTATCGAAAATAAAATCGCAGTGATTTCGATGCACACCAATATAGATAAACACCCTGAAGGACTGAATGATTTTTTGATTCAAAAGTTATCAGGGACAAAAGGTAAATTTTTAAATTCAGATCGAAGTAGTGACGTGAAATTGATCATAAATGAGAAGAAATTAGAAACTAAACTGGAAAATCTTCTCATAAAAATGAAAAAGAGTGATGAAATTTATGATTATGGTATTGAAAACCAAAAATTGACGGTAACGCTTCGAAGTAAAGATTTAAAAAAATCCATAAATATGATACAATATTTAAAGGAAGATGAAATTCAGTTTGAAGCATTTCCGTATGCTTTGGGAAAAGAAATCGGAGGCCTTGGTAATTATTTTACGATAGAGAAGCCGCTCCCTTTAAGAGAGTATATCGAGTATGTAAAAAAAGCATTAGATATTTCAATACTTTCAGTAGTTGCAGAGGATTTAGATAAAATAATTAAAAAAGTGGCGATTGTTTCAGGCAGTGGCGGATCCTTAATTAAGGAGAGCTATAAAAAAGAGATTGATCTATATATTTCAGGGGACATTAATTATCATGTAGCGCAAAGTGCGAAGGACTATGGGTTAGCTATAGTTGATATAGGACATTTTGAAAGTGAAGTAATTTTTTGTGAACTCATGGCACATAAAATCTCTACTTTCTTTGAAGGTAAAGTGATACAATTTGGCGGAAAAAATCCATTTTTAAGGATGTAAAAATGAAAAAATTTATTCTAGTTATATTGCTTGTATTAGGGAGCTTAACACTTTTTGCAGCCGTGAACGATTCAGCACAGGTGCTTTCGAACACTCAAACAAAAGAACTCCTCAAACTAACGAATGAAGCGACAGGAAAAACAGGTTTTGAGTATAACTATTATTTTATTAATAATGAAGAAGAGTTGGTAAAAGCCACATCTGCTTCTGGTAATGCTCCACGTACAGTCACATTTATATTTTACAGAGTAGAGCAAGCGAAAATGAAAGTTTCTATTTTGGTAAGTAACGATATAGATTTATCGGATTATAGTGGACAAATTAATAATGCACTCGTAACAATAAAGCCACAACTTGAAAGTAAAAAGTATATTGAGGGTGCTACAATACTACTTGAAAATATTTCAACAGTTATTGAAACTGGAGAACATGAAAAGAAAATTTCAAAGATTGAAAATTCACATATAAATGGAAGAATATTGGGCATAGAAATTCTGGAGTGGGTACTTGGACTAGCCATTGTAATATTTTTAATTGTACTCATTCAAAGATATTTTAAGGCAAGAAAGTCTACACAATGTAAATTTTGCAAAGTTCTGATGCATATGACTGCAGGAGATAGAAACAATCCTTCGGTGACTCGTGAATATGAGTGTAAAATATGCGGATACAAACGCAGATTTATAAAAAAATAGAATACTAAGGGATAAGAGATAGTCGCAAGCGCAAGTTTGAGGAAAGTCCGGACTCCAAAAAAGTGAGGGCAGTTAACGGCTGCTGGAAGCAATTCTAAGGAAAGTGCCACAGAAAATAGACAGCCCGCAAGGGTGATGGTGAAACGGTGGTGTAAGAGACCACCAGTGCTATTCGAGAGAGTAGTAGCTAGGCAAACCCCCTCTGGAGCAAGACCAAATAGAAAAGTTGAGAGACTTTTGGGTAGGTTGCTAAAGATGCGCAGTAATGTTCATCGTAGAGAAATGACTATCAGATACAGAATCCGGCTTATACTTATCCCTTTGTAGATATATATTTTTTAAATACGTAAGGAAATTATGAAAACATTTTTAGAAGAATATAAAATTCACAAAAGTTATCAAGCATTTTTTTCATCAAAAAGGGTTATGTGGATTGAAAAAACTTTAGAACTATTAGGTGATTACACACCTTCTAAGGAAAATATTTTTAAAGCGCTGAGTAGGGATATAAGCACAGCGAAAGTTATAATTTTAGGGCAAGACCCTTATCCACAAAAAGGTGCTGCAACGGGACTCGCATTTCAAGTTAGTGCAGCTAGTTGGCTAGACAAAGAGATCAACACATCTTTGAAAAACATTTTAAAATTACTTTATTTTAGTTATGAAAATAAAAGAGCTACGATTGAAGAGATTCGAAGTGAAATTTTGTTAGGAAAATTTTTGATTTCGGCACCTCATAAACTTTTAGATTCATGGCAAAGACAAGGTGTGATTTTACTTAATACTGCGTTAACTACTAAGGTTTTAGAAGCTGGAAGTCACTTAAGTATATGGAAAGAGTTTACAAGTGATTTACTAGACTATATGGCGCATAAAAATCAAAATTTAGAATTTTTTTTGTGGGGGAACAAAGTTGCGCCATTTAAAAAATCGCTAAAATTTGGTAAAATAAGTGAGAGTAATCACCCAGCAATATGTGGAAATTTAGAAAACCCAAAAGATTTTTTAAATAATTTTTGTTTTATTGAGAGTCAAACAAAGATAGAATGGTTAAAATAAGGAGGATTTAATGGAAATAAAAGAAATTGAAGAGTTAATGGAGATCTTGAAAAAAAGCGATCTGTCATATATTTCACTAGAAAGACTCGATGGGAAACTCACATTAAAGAAAGCTTGTATTATAGAAGAGAAGCCAAATAGAATTATAAATATCGAAGGCTATTCGCTTGAACATGATATTATTAATTCACCTGAAGGAGAGTCAAATATTATTGAAATTAAATCACTACAAATTGGGAAGCTTTATTATTCTAAGGGATTAGAAATTGGATCAATGATCACTGAAGGTGATATTATTGCAAAAATTAAAGCACTTGGCGTTCTTAAAGATGTTAAGAGTGCCGTAACGGGTAAAATTACTGAGCTTGTTGTAGCAGATGGAGAAGTAGTGGGTTATGGAAATATCATTGCAAGAGTTCATGTTGAAGGGGGAGTCGAGAATGTTTAAGAAGATTCTTATTGCCAATCGCGGAGAGATAGCGGTTAGAATAATTCGTTCAGCTAAAGAGCTTGGAATTAAAACAGTTGCAATTTACTCGGAAGCAGATAAAGAATCTCTACATGTTAGACTCGCGGATGAAGCCGTGTGTGTTGGGAGTACTTACGCGACAAATTCTTATTTAAAAATCCCTAATATTATTGCAGCAGCAGAAATTACTGAGGCGGATGCTATTCATCCAGGATATGGGTTTCTTTCAGAAAATGAAGAGTTTGCCTCAATTTGTGAGTCTCACGGGATTGTATTTATAGGTCCAACGGCAGAGTGTATCCATAAAATGGGAGATAAAGTTACAGCAAGAAAAACAGCTGAGAAATTTGGCGTTCCTGTTACACCTGGAACAAAAGATTTAGTTCAAACTGAAGAAGAAGCTGTTGAAATGGCTGGAAAAATTGGTTATCCTGTAATGCTAAAAGCAAGTTCGGGTGGCGGTGGAAAAGGGATGCGTGTTGCAAATAATGAAGAAGAAGTGCGCGCAAATCTTAAAATTTGTAAAAATGAAGCTATGGCAAACTTTGGAAATGATGATATGTATATTGAAAAATATATCCTTAATCCTAAACATATTGAAATTCAAGTTATTGGAGATAAATATGGAAATGCAATTCATCTAGGTGAGAGGGATTGTTCAATTCAAAGAAGAAATCAAAAGATGATAGAAGAAGCTCCCTCCATTATTTTAGATAGCGATCTTAGAAATAAAATGGGTGAGAGTGCCGTAAGAATAACAAAAGGAATTCATTATGATTCGGTGGGGACTTTTGAGTTTCTTGTGGACCAACATAAAAATTATTATTTTATGGAAATGAATACACGTGTACAAGTAGAACATACGGTAACTGAGCTTGTTACAGGAATTGATATTATAAAAACTCAAATTATGATTGCTGCTGGTGAGAGACTCTCTGTAAGACAATCAGAAGTTAAACTATCTGGCCACGCCATTGAGTGTAGAATTAATGCGGAAGACCCAAGTATGAATTTTATGCCTTCTGCAGGACTGATTACACACTATATTCCAAGTGGAGGACTCGGTGTGCGTATAGATAGTCATATTTTTAGTGGCTACGAGATTTCCCCTTACTATGATTCGATGATTGGAAAACTTATCGTGTATGGTGCCGACAGAGAAGAAGCTATAGAGAGAATGAAAAGAGCTCTTGATGAGCATATCATCGAAGGTGTGAAGGTAACAACGCCATTTCTAAGAAAAATAATGGACGACGAAGATTACATCGCAGGAAAAGTATATACAAACTTTATTGATTTATTTATGAAAAAATAAGGAGGGTGAAGTGATAGAAGGAAGAATAAAAATTGCAACGGATGTGGTTGCAGCCATTGCTGGAACCGCAGCACTACAAGTAAAAGGGGTTGTGGCTCTTTCGAGTAATACCGTTATTTCAGAGATACTTTCAAAACGTTCGCCTTCAAAAGGCGTTACGGTAAATGTGTCTGAAGATAGCTGCAGTGTAAGCGTTTCGGTTGTTGTAATCTATGGTATTGAAATTCATGCAGTGGCAGTGGATGTTCAAGAGAGCGTTAACAAAGCAGTGACACAAATGACGGGGCTTAAAGTTTCGGAAGTGAATGTATTAATAGAAGGAATTTCAGTAGAAAAAGAGAGAAAAGCTCAAAGTAAAAAAAATGAGCATGAAGTAGAGTCAATATAAATAATTTCTCTAGAGAATCATAGGAGGACGCATGTTTTTTCAAAAAACAGTTTATTTTATTTTTTGGATAATAAACTTTTTTGTTTCAGTAGTAATGATTATTGCGGCGGTTGACACACCTTTTGCAAGTCAATTTATTCAAGATTACACACCACACTATGCATTGCCGTTACTTGGAGATTATGGTCATCTAATACTTCTAATTGTTGGGATTTTTTATTTTATTTTAACGGTAAAACGAATTTCCTATAAAAGAGCTAATAGTTTTGCTGGAAAAAAAGCTCTAATAGCGACTTGCAGTGATGGTAGCAAAATTGAAGTATTATTTCAAACATTTAACGATGCCATGAAAGCTTATACTCAAGAGCTAGATTATGTAAAGAGAGCTAGCGTAATAACACTTGAAGGTAAAGAGGGCATAGAGGCTAAAATTAAGTTACAAGTGTTTGTAGAAGAGGGGTTGAACAAAGAAGTTCAGGACCTTAAAGACGAGCTTGTAGATTATATTCAAAAAACTTTTGGTATTGTGATTAAAAAAATTGATATTATCTTAGTATGATTGAAGGAGAAAATAGATGAATAATAGCACAAAAATTCGTCTTATCGGAATTGTTGTAGGTGTTGTGATAGGATTTTTACTAGTGACACTTGGGATTATAAAGCTTCTCATTATTGTGGTTTTTGGCATCGTCGGCTACTTTCTATCATTTGCAGATTGGAGCCCAGTGGGCGAAAGAATTCGTGAAATTTTTGGAAGGAGAGATGAATGGGAGAAGGAAATAGACGATTAGCACGAGAAGTATTATTTACAATACTATATCAAGCCGATATATTGAATAGTTATGAAAGTCAGCAGATTGTTGAGGTGATGGAATCACTGTCAACAGAGTTAAAGTTGCAAAAGCTCGTAGAGGCTGATAAAAAATTTATTTCCGAATATGTGAAAGAGGTACAAGAACATAAGACTTCACTTCTTGCTACTCTCGAAAGTAAAATGAAAGATTGGAATATTGAGCGAGTTGGTTCTGTGGAACGTATTATTTTATTAATTGCAGCCTATGAACTTACAATGAAATTAGATATAAATTATACAATAGTTATAAATGAAGCTGTTGAACTTGGAAAATGTTATGGAGATGATAAGACATCTTCATTTATAAATGGAGTACTCGCAAAATTTGTAAAATAATGAAAACACAAGGAATGTCTTGTGTTTTTTTTTATGTAAAAAAAGTTACTAGTGGAGCCTATTTGAAATATTTTGAAAAATAAAGTAGAATACACGTATAAACTAACGCTGAAAAGTAGCGTTTACAAAGGAGAGCTAAATGTTGAAAGTGATACTTGGAAAGCCATTTCTAGATGAAGCGATGGAGGAGTTAAGAGCGTTGTGCACGTTAATAGAAGTTGATGAAAGTGAAACATTTTACGAAGTTGTCATGCGTGAAAGTGATTGTGATGTCATTATAGCGCCCTTGGGACATAAAATGTCATCTGAGATGATCTCGAATTGTTCAAATTTAAAGTTGATTTGTAGTGATGGTGTGGGATATGACCACATAGAAGTAAGTGCAGCCCTAAAAAGAGGGATATACGTTGTCAATACTCCGAATGTTTTGACTAATGCAGTAGCAGACTTCATATGGACGCTAATTTTATGTTGCGCACGTCGGATAATAGAAGGGCTAGAGTTTATGCAGGCGGGAAAGTTTATAGGGTATGATAAAAGGCTTCTGCTTGGAAAGGAATTAACTGGCGCTACAATCGGTATTATAGGTATGGGTAGAATTGGGGAAGCGGTTGCAAAAAGAGCTAAAGGGTTTGGTATGAATGTAGTATATTTTTCCCGTACACGCAAAAGGAAGTTGGAAGAAAAGTTAGAAATTGAGTACGTGACATTTGAAGAGCTTGCGAAAAGATCTGACGTTGTAGTTCCAATTATGAATTATTCCCAAGAGGTATATCATCTTTTTAATAAAAAAGTATTTGAGATGATGAAAAAAGACGCGATACTTGTAAATGCTTCAAGAGGGAAAGTAATTAATGAAGAAGCATTAGCAAATCATCTTGAAAATACATCAACATTTTATGCTGGACTAGATGTATATGAGTTCGAACCAGAAATAAATGAAAAATTTAAAGTGTTAAAAAACGTTGTATGTTTACCACATATTGGAAGTGCCACTAAGGAAACGCGTTATAAAATGGCTAAAATGAATATTGAGGATATACTTTTGATAGAAAAGGGCGAACGACCTAAAAATTTAGTCTCAGAGTATAGATAATATCTAACCCACTTAAGCGAAAGCATGAGTGGGTTATTAATTTCTAGGAAAATATACATTTCGAAGATTAGAGGATTTCTAGGAATTTCAGAGGAAGGAGCTATAAATAGAGGGCTCGGGAGAATTATTTATAGTATTTATGAAAAAATAATAACACAAAAAGGCACGCCTCAGCGTGCCAAAGGAATTGTGGAAATAGAAATCACATTGATATTGTAGTCATAAAATTGTAAATATAACCATAGTTAGGATGCCATATTGTAAGAATCTCAAGAGTAGCAGAGCACCGTGAAGAACAGGAACGAAGGTAAACGACTTAATTGTAGTTTATACATATTGAAAAAAGGAAGTTGTGTTTCTAAAAATCAGATCCACATATATTTTGTTATATTAATAAATTCCGGAGTTTGCATTGACTAACCAGTTAATGTGTGTTAATATATCTTGACCAAAAAAAAAATAAAATGGGAAAAAAAAACCAAAACGAGGAATAATGAAAGAAATAGGATGTATAATCAGAATTAAAATGAGATTTAATCAACTAGCTAAAACAGAAAGAATAATTGCAAAATATATTTTGGATAATTATCTTCATTTAGAATTAATTACGATAAAAGATCTCGCAGAAAAAACAGGTGTTGGAAACGCTTCGATTTTAAGATTTTGTAAAAAGTTACATTTTGATGGATTTCAACAGTTTAGGATTGCACTCGCACGAGATCAAATTAAAAATAATGCGATATACGCACATACTCCTATTAATGAGTATGAAAAATTAATTTTGGATGTAAGTAGTGAAAATATAGAAACGATTAAAAATTGTATACTTAAATTGAAAGAAGAATCTTTAACTTTAGCGATCGACTATTTGTTGAATGCTGAAAAAATATTGTTAATTGGTAAAGGAGTTTCAAGATTAGCTTCGCAAGCATTCAAATATAAACTGCTAAAATTTGGTTTATCGGTTGATATTATTGATGACTTAATTTTTGTTCCTACATTTAGAGAAAATGTTACGAATAAGACAGTTATAATTGTATGGGATTTAGCAGAAGAAACCCTAGAATTTTTGGATTTTATTAAATTGTTGAGAGAGAAAAATATTCCTGTTATTTGTTGCAGCCATTATATCACATCTGATATCGTTCAGGTTGCGAATGTGACACTTCTTTTTGAAGCCACAGAAGATGCATTTAATGATGGCGAACTAACTGCATTAATGGCTCAAATTAATTTGATAGATATTATATATACTTCATTAGCATCTCGAAAGGGTGATGAATATATAAATAAAATAGAAAGGATGAGGATATAAGAAATGGGAGTTCAAAATTATAAAAAATTTCAGAATGGATACAACTTAATAGTTTCAGAAGATTCTGATATGAATGTTGAATTTGGAATTTTAGCTATGGAGAAAAACAAAAAGGTAACTGTTGAATCACATGAAAATGAAATTGTAGTCTTATTAGTTCAAGGTAATGTGGAGTTTATAATTGAAAATAATAGCTATTTAGCCAAAAGGAGCAACTGTTTTGACGATTTACCAAGTGCATTACACGTCCCTAGAGGATGTGTTTTTGAAATTATCTCTGCAGCAGAAAGTGAATGTATTGTTGTTAAAAAGAGAAATAGTAAAAAATTTCCAATAAAATTTTATTCGACAGTTACCATTCAAACTGGAACATTTGGGGATGGAATATTAAATAATACAGCTAAAAGGGATGTCCGTATTGTATTTGATTTTTTTAATGCTCCATATTCAAAATTTGTGATAGGTGAATTAGTTACTTACCCAGGCAGGTGGTCTAGTTATCCACCGCATTCTCATCCTCATCCGGAAATTTATTATTATAGATTTTCAAAAGAGCAAGGGTTCGGATGTTCAATTATAGGTGATGAGGCATATGTCGTAAGAGATAGAAGTGTTGCACTCATAAAAGGTGGAGAGAACGCACCTACTCATCCTCAAGTTGCCGCACCTGGATATGCTATGTATTATTGCTGGATTAT
>JAPLKR010000007.1 GCA_026387965.1 Fusobacteriota bacterium
TGGAGAGTGTTCGAGAGCAGTGGAAGCTTTGCATAAAGGGGTGATAGTCGTATGATAAAAAAAATCTCCATAGTATTAATAGTATTTATTATTTCTGTTTGTGTGGTTTTTTCAACAGGTATAAAGATTCAATCGGTTGAAATTTCAGGTCATAAGGTATATTTTAATGAATCGGGAAGTGGAGAGAAGAACATTCTGTTTGTTCATGGCCTTTTTGCAAGTAAGGAACAGTGGAATGGAATGATGCAATTTTTTTCAGAAAAAGGTTATCACTGCTACGCATTAGATCTTCCAGGCTATGGTCAAAGTGTGGGTTATCCGCTTAATTCGTATACCTTTCAAAATGAAGCCAATTATTTGAGTGAGTTTATAGAAAGGGAGCAGATTACGCATGTGAATTTGGTTGGAAATTCTATGGGAACAGCCATTGTGTCGCTTTATACGCATCAACATTTTAGAAATGTGAATACATTGACCTATATTGGTGGAGCTGTCGGCGTATCAAATACATCAGATGCATTTTCTTTTCATCAAAAAACGGGAGTAAACCCGTTTATTCCAACAACAGTAGATCAGTTCAAATTTGAACTTTCTCTTTTGTTTTATAAACCACCAGTATTAAGTAGCAGCCAAATGGAAAATATTGTTAAAATGTACACTGAAAATTTGTCACATTATCAAGCAGTTTACAAAATTTTTGCGCAGCAAAATGACGAATTTTACAAAAAATATAATGGGAAATTTTCTTGTCCAGTCTTCGTAATATGGGGTGAACAAGATAAAATTTTAATACCACCACCACTTTCTCAAATTAAAAAGCGTGTGGAGAATAGCCAAGTAATTCTTCTATCAGAGTGTGGTCATTTACCGATGATTGAAAAAACGAATATAACCAATCAAGCGTATTTAAATTTCATACAGAGTGTTAAGTAAATAGGTGAATATTACATAAAAAAAAGTATTGAAATATTAAGTTGGAGGATTTTTAAATGAAAAATTATAATAAAAGTCATGAATGGATTGAAATTGAGGGAAATGTTGCAACTGTAGGAATATCAGACTTTGCACAAGAGCATTTAGGTGATATTGTATTCATTGATATGCCTGAAGTGGGTGATGAATTTGAGGCAAATGAGTGTTTTGCCATTGTGGATTCAGTTAAAGCAACTTCTGATATATATTCGCCCGTTGCTGGGAAAATTATAGAAGTGAATGAAGCGCTAAGTGATAGGCCAGAGCTTCTTAATGAGGATGCAAATCACAACTGGATTGTTAAGTTTGAATTTTCAAATTTAGATGATTCTAATTTTCTTAGCGAAGAGGCTTATACACTATTTTGTGAGCAAGAGGGGAACTGATGAAAAAAATAGAGTTTGTATATCCAGCAACGCTCTCCATCAATATGGGTTCAAGGGTGTGTGAACTAAATTGCAAACACTGTGGGGGCCACTACTTAGAAGTGATGACTCCCACTTTTTTATTGAAAAATAGTAGTATGAGTACCTATAATTCGATACTTCTGAGTGGTGGGTGTGATAGTAGTGGAAAAATGCTATTTAATTCGGAAGTATTTGACCATATAGAAAATAAAAAAATTAATTTACACATTGGGCATTACGACTTTGAACAGTTCTTACCCTTTATGGAAAAAATTCATTACATCTCTTTAGATTTCACGCTAGACAGTGAAATTATTCAAAATATTTACCATCTCAAACAAACATCAGAGGATTTTAAGCTTCGATTTTCCACACTGCACGCTCTTTACCTTAATAAAGTAGTGCCACATATTTGTGTGGGGTTAAATTTTGGAAAGTGTGTAAAAGAGTATGAGGCAATTGAATATTTATCAAACTATAAGTTAGAGAAGCTCGTATTGATAATTTTTATTCCAACTAGAAACACCTATATGGAATCTTGTGAAAAACCTAATATTGATGAAGTGGTAGAGGTATTTAAGTTTGCAAAGCAAAAACTTCCAGAGTGCAAAATTCAACTGGGATGCATGAGACCCACAGGGAGATATCGAGTTGATTTAGAAACGCGTTTGATAAAAGAGGGGTGTGTTGATACCATTGTTAAGCCAAGTCGAAAAGCGGTTGAATTTACAAAAGAACTAGGGATTTTAACTACTGTAAAGGAGGCATGTTGTGTTTTTGAATAATAATGTGAAGATAGGAACCTCACTTTCAACAGCTTATACTCTAGGTCTTAGAAATATCAGAATAGATGTTGAGTGTAAAACAGCTTATTTATTGATCGGCAGCAGTTGTGAAAGAGCATGTGATTTTTGTGGGATGTCAAAAAAAGAGGAAAAATCTTTATCACGAATAAAATGGCCACTATTTGACTTGAAAGAAGTCGTTGAAAGCTTAAAATTAAAAGTTCAAGAGAAAAAAATAGAGAGAGTTTGCTTACAAGTGACCTGTTCGGATAATGGGGCGTTATTGAAAGATTTGATATATCAAATCAAAGAGATGAATGTCCCTCTTTCCCTTTCAAAATCCGTTGAGAGTCTCGTAGAAATTGAAGCCTATCTAGAATTAGGTGTTGATAAAGTAACGGTTAATTTGGATTTAGTTCAAGAGAGGGATTACCTATCCTATAAAGGCATATCATATGTTGAAAAAAAAGAACTTCTTATAGCAGCAGCAAAAAAGTTTTCAAATAAAATTGTGTGTCATATTATTATAGGGTTTAGTGAAAGTGAACAAGAGTGTGTAGAACTTTTTAATGCGCTGATTAATCATAGAATTACTGTAGCACTTTTTGCATTTTTTCCTATAAAAGGAACAAAGCTTGAAAATCACCCTCAGCCAGAAATGGGAAAATACCGACGTTTACAATTGGTAAAATATCTTTTAGAGCAAAAAAAAATGGTTTTTGAAAAAATTAAATTTGATAAGTTTGGAAAAATCAACTCAATTTCAGAAGTTTTTGATGTAATGGATAGAAATTTATCTAAAGCGTTTCAAACAACAGGGTGTCAAGGGTGTACACGACCGTATTATACGGAGAGACCGAGTGCTCCTCTCTATAATTTCCCCTATGCACTTTCATGTCAAGAAATCGAAGTATGTATAAAGGAGAGTGGACTTTGAAAGAAAAATGGTACTTTATGCCTTATCAGACATTAAGTGGCAGAGAAAATATGGCTATCGATGAGTATTTTTTAGACTTTCCAAGAAAGTGCCCTCTACTAAGAGGGTATGGTTTTATAAAGCCGACAGTTACAGTGGGACGATTGCAGAAAGTTGGGAAAAGTTTTCAGGAAGAGTGTATGGCTCAAAATGTGGAGATAGTCAAACGGATCTCAGGAGGACGTGCAGTACTGCATTATCAAGATTTTACTTATTCTATAATAATTCCAAAAGAGCACACCTTGGCGAAACTGAGTGTAATGGAGAGTTATAAAGAGATATCACACATATTTAGTGAATTTTTTAAAAGGTTAAGTCTTAACGTTCAGAGTGTTAGTAGAGTGAAGAGAGATGCAGAGAGAAGTGAGTTGTGTTTTGAGCTAGCTTCTTACTATGAACTTCTAATTGGTGGAAAAAAAATAATTGGAAGTGCACAATGTAGAAAAAAATATGCAGTGTTACAACATGGAACACTGCTTCAAAAAATCGATGCCACTATTTATGAAAAATTATTTGGGTTAAAGGCGTCTAAAGAACTTTTTGAAAACTTTACCTCTCTAGAAGAAGTAGATATTCAAATCAGTGAAGAAGCGTTATATCAATTGCTTCTAAGCACTTTTCAAAGATTTAATATTGAATTGGAGGCATATCATCTTACAGAAGGGGATAGGACTCAAATCAAAGATTATTTATTGAAAAAATATCTATAATAATTTGTAGATGGAAAAGTTTCTAAAATTTTGATATAATATAAAAAATATACAAAATTTTATCAAGGAGTCTTATGAAGAGTAAAAAAATAAATTGGATAGCTGTTTCATTCGGAACATGTATGGGCGCAGGGGTTCTGTTCCTCCCAACTCAAGTGGGACTCTCAGGAATTTGGGCATTTATTTGTGCCATTCCTATTGTATTTATAGTGAGTTATTTTGGTCAAAGGTACATTGCTGATTTGGTTGCGAGTTATCCTGATTTGGAAAATAAAAAGATTAATTACAGCGATATTATCAAGGAGTGCTTTGGAAATATTGGCGGAAAAATTTTGATATTTCTTTTCTTCTTGATCATGTTTGGGATTGTCATTGCCTATATCTCGGGATTCAAAAATGATCTTTTTTCATTTTTTCATAATTACTTTCAGGGCAGTGTACCAAAAGAGGATAGTTTAGGGTTTATTATTTTGGTTACGATGATTTTTGGTATTCTATTGATATTTAAAAATCAAATAATTATGTGGGTAATGCGATTTAAAACTATTCTTATCATGATACTTTTGCTAATTTTCTCAATACTTCTTATTCCGTATTGGCATATTGATGAGATCAAAACTTTTCCTAGTGGTATCGCTTTATTGAGAGGAATGCTTACAGTAATTCCCATTATGATAACAGGAACTTCATTTTTTGGAAGTGTTTCTGAAATGGTTGTGGATTTTAAATACGATAAAAAATATGAGAAAAATTATGCTCAAACAACTCGGAAAATAGTGCTGAATGCAGAGGTACTCATTTTTATTTTTATTGTATTTTTTGCCATTTCTTCTACACTTGCGCTATCACACTCTCAACTAGTATATGCAGCTGACAACAGTCAAACGGCAATGAGTGTCCTTAAAATCCCTGGACTTTCACTACTTGCAAGATGGATAGGGCTCATAATACTGCCGATATCATTTTTAGGTGTGTATATTGCGATTAATGAGACCCTTAAAATACTGTTTTTTCAAAGTTATGTGAAAAAAATTGTAGATGATAAGAGAGCAACAAATCGTTTGGAGAGAAACATTTCACTAGGGGTAATTGTACTTATATTTATTATACTATTTCTCAAAGTAAATGTACTTGGTCTTATTGGACTTTTTATCTCTCCGATTATGTGTATCTTGGTATTTGTCGTTCCAGTAATCATTATTCTAAAAATGAAAAAATTAAAGTTAAAATCATCACCAATGCATATGATTATTTTAATTTTAGGTCTTATTTTAACCGTCTCTTACTTACTTGGCGGTATTATATAAAAAAAATCGGAAAATTGCCGATTTTTTTATACATCTAAAGCTTCGTCTATAAGCTCACGATTGTTTTTTATAAATAACTTGCCGTATTCAGGATTTTTTGTGTCTAGAATTTCGCCAGATGCAAAAATTATTTCAATACATTTAAGCATTATCAAAGACATCCATTTCACGGACTCAATGACACGCACCTTACACTCTGTTGTACTTAATTATACAATTGCCTAATCTTACATTTATTCGCAAAAAGGTAAAATGAGTTACATTACACAAAAATATTGGTTGTAAAAATACTGAATTCGTTATATAATTCCTACAATAGCTTGATTAGAACATTTATATGAATATGTAGAATTAGTGCAATAATTTCCAAATCTGATGGACAATACATCTCAAAGAAATATTTAAGTGATGACACGACACTATTCAATGTCGCTTTTTATGTTGGCGATTGACGCTTTATGTGGAACCCAAGCAACAATTGTTATTTTTAAGCTGTGGTACAACTCTTATAAACTACTACAGAGGGTTATGGCAAAAACAAAAGATGTGAAAATGCAACTAAATAAATTGGCAAATTGTGCTTAATACTTTAAAAACAGAGAGGGTTAATAAAGAGCAATATATGAAAATAATGGCTCTCATGAGCTAAGAAAGGATTAAAGATGACGATAAAAATCATTGAACAAGAGAAGCAAATAGTAGCAAAAGTATCTGGACGCCTTGATATTCAAGAAGTAGAAAGTTTTTGTGATAAGCTTTTGCCATATGCAAAAGTAAGTGAGAAAATTATTCTTGATTTTTCTGAGCTTGACTATATTAGTAGTGCTGGGCTTAGAGGAATTGCTCAAGTAGGTAAAGAAATTTCCAAAAATGGCGGAATTCTTAATTTTTATCATTTAAAAGGAATGGTTAAAGAAGTTATTACACTAACAGGGTTTAGCAATATTTTTAAAGAGATTGATACGCTATAATATTAATAAAAGCTAGAGATGCCTTGATTCTCTAGCTTTTTTGGGAGTAAGGATGAAAAAAAAAACGATATCATCAGTAATTTTAAAGCCTATTATTTGGTTTGTAATTAGTATAATGTTCGTGTTCTTTTTTTATGTCGTTTATAATACTTTGAATTATAGCATTAAAACTAATATAGCTTATTTAAATGGATTTCAATATATAATCGAAAATAAAATTGAATCCTTTTCAAATGAAAATTATAATACAATGAAAGCATATCAACATGTATTAAACAACTATCCGCTTGAAAATACAAAAGCAAATATTTTCACACTAGAAACATTGAAATTAGGAAATCATAACATTTATGGAATAGGGTTCGCTCCAATTCCGTCATTATTACCCCAACTTGGGGCAAAATACATAACCGTTAAAGAAAAAAATAATAAGTTTGCATATAGAGTGTTTGATATTGAAAAATATGACTTAAAGCACGGTCATAAGGGAAATTACTGGGAGGACCCGTGGTATAAACAGGATTTAAATGCACCCGAAACAAATGTATATCAGCCCGTATATCTTGATGATCTCAGTCATAAATATATGGTAACTTATGCTTCTAAGATTTATGATAAAAATCACAAGTTTGAAGGCGTTTTAGTACAGGATTTAAGTGCGAGTTTTCTTTTAAATATGTTGAAAAACACATATGAAATATTTCCTGGTTCATATGTGAAAGTATTGATAAAACGCGATGGCATAATTACTCAATATAAAAATAATAAATATGTACTTGAAAGTTCAGAATCGTACGCTAAAATGTTAGATAAAATAGATTTATCTAAAGGTGAAAAATTAGGCCCAAACGATAATGTTATATTTTATAAAAAGATAGAATATCATGGACAGATTATTCAAGCAATTACACTAAAAGGTTCTAATTTAGGAGTTTACTGTGTATTAGATATGAGGAAAATTCTATTTATGAAATTGATTCCACCGATAGTGCTACTTCTTCTTTTAATAATGCTAATGTTGCTGTTTTTTAGAAAAGTTGTTTTAAAAATTGAAGGCATATTAAATTCATTTAGAAAGCAAATAGCTCAGTTACGGCGTATAGCTGTTCATAAAAAGTACGAAGAGAATATAGACTCAAGTAGTATTTATGAGTTCGAAGAACTACAAAAATCCGTAAATCAGCTTTCCAGTGATATTTTAGATTCAATGGATGAGTTGAAGAAAAAATGTAAAATGGAGAATGAATATAAAACGGCTACACTGCTTCAAAAAAGTATGTTACTAAGTCAAAAATCATTTGATGCAAAGACTCTCACCAATATATCAATAACCAGTGGTTTTATTCCTGCAAGAATTGTAGGTGGGGATTTTTATGATTATTATGAAGATGATGAATATGTTCATGCATGCATTGGAGATGTATCCGGTAAAGGGCTGAGCGCATCAATTTTGGCGACAATTGCCCTTTCTTATATTCGCTCTACAAGAAACATCACAGATGCAAATATTAGAGTAAAACAGCTTAATAATCAAATTTCTTCAATTAACAAAGATACTCATTTTGTGTCGTTTATCGCTATTAAAATTCATAAAAAAACATTTTTGATGAGTTATTGTAACGCTGGTCATAATTTGCCCCTTATTTATAACAATCGGGAAGTGAAAAAAATTAAAAATAATTCCGGAACGGTTTTAGGGTTGTTTGAGAATATTGAATTTGATGAAATAAACATACAGTTAAAGGCAAATGATAGAGTATTTTTATACAGTGATGGAATCTCTGAGGCAGAAAATGAATTTGAAGAACTTTTTGGAGTAGAGCGAATCGAGAATATCTTGAAAAAATTCTATTATAAATCTTCAGTAGATTCTTTGCGGCAACTTTGGTGTGAAGTTGTCCAATTTTCGGATATAAATAAAGCAGATGACGCTACAATGCTGACATGTATTGTTGATAGACCAAATCAATATAGATATAATTTTACTAAGAAAAGATATGTGAATGAGTTATTTGATTTTAGAAAGTTAAGCTATTTGTCACAAAATTCAGAAATCAAATATA
>JAPLKR010000064.1 GCA_026387965.1 Fusobacteriota bacterium
GGAACATAGGTTCGTGCCAAGCATTTTTTAATATTTATAACTGTTTATCAGTTTACATAAATCCATCCACTTAGTGCAATCGATGCTCTAAGTTTTTTTTATTTTACCTTTATTTTCAAACTTATCCACATGTTTTTCAACATTGTGGATAAGTTTTGAACAATGAGAGGTAGTTTTTATTTGGGATGATAATTTTAATTTATGCGCCATGTTACTTTAGGAGATGAACAGTATGTTTTTTGATAGAGTAGTTGGACTAGTTCAAACTATTTTCTCAATAGAAATAAATGAAATTATATATAAATTCTCAGGACGATGAATAATATAGTATTATATTCGATTATTAAAAAATATTATGTTGTATTTTATAAATATTGGTGATATAGTAAACTACAAACATATAAATAAATATATATGCATATAATCAAATTGAATGTTAGGAGGGTGTATGAAAAAAGTTGTAATATCGCTTTGCGGTAGTATTTTAGTCTCCTCTATTATTTTTGCCACTCCAGTCTCAACTTTTCCAGAAGCGGCAATAGCGGCAGGTACTGGCAATATGGCTCAACAGGCAGCGCTCCTGCCTACGGCGAGAATTGAGTCTGGGAGTAGCTTCGTAAGCGCTGGTGACAGTAGTGTAGCTAAAAGTTCTAGACCTTTATTTGCTCAATATTTCAGCGACATGTCAGCACTGCCTGGCTTTTCACTTGGGGCCCCTTCTGGTATGGTACCAGGGTGGGGGACAGTATTTTATGGCGCATCTATGGCAACTAGTTCAAGTACAAATGGTGGGTTGGATGGGGGAATATCTCTAGGTATGGGATACGGAAATCCTTTTGATTTACTTGGAGGTTCAATCACATTAGGACTTGCGAGTGTAAATCCAGATGAAATTGGTAATGAGTTTGGAAATGCGGGGTATTATAGTATCAATACGGGACACTTTTTTGTAGATCAACAAATTGGGGTATCAATTGGAATGAATAATTTTGCTGGATGGCTTCCCACAGGAGCAGTTGGAGCTCCAAGTTACTCTGTAGCAGCAACAAAAATATTTGGAGTACCATTTCATCCAATTATTGCATCATTTGGGATAGGAAATGGAAACTATACAGATGTAAGAAACTCTAACACTGCCGAGCCTTATCCATTTGCATCAGGGGCGATATATATTACACCACAAATTAGTTATATTATTGATTATACATCCGGAATAACGACAACTGGATTTTCAATAGTACCGGTATACTGGGTTCCAGTAATTTTAAATGTTGGACTTTACGACTTATTTAACTACATTCCTAATCATACTAGACCATCTATTTCGACGGGACTATCGAGTGCTTTCACATTTTAGAGAGGAGGCGTTATGAAAAAAATGTTGTCTATATTAATGGTAGCGGCAGCTCTTACAGCAAGTTCAGTAGTTGCGTATGCCGAAAGCGAGTCTAATGACTCTTCCAGTTCATCATCATCTGAATCATCATCATCATCATCGTCATCGTCAGCTGGCGGCGGTTCTAATACTATCGTTGTTGGTGGCGGTGGCTCTAAAGGAGGCGGAAAAGGCGGTGGTGGCGCATCAATGGCAGCGTCTATATCATCGGGAGTAGTGAGTCAAACGTCCAGCCCAGTAGCAAACCCAAGTCATCCAAAACCTTAAAATATTAATGATGAGTACCAGATTAATATCTGGTACTTTTTTTTGTGTAACTATTTACAAGTTTGATATAATATGATATAATAATATCTTGTGAGTGTACGAATTTGAACGTGATTATGTCAAACAAAAGAACTTGACATCTTGTTTGAATTATGTTAAACTGTATAATGCGACAGATTAAAGGAGGTAGTGATGAGAATTACTGTTCAAATGGAATGTACTGAGTGCAAAAGAAAAAATTACTCAACGACAAAAAACAAGAGGAACACTACTGGAAGAATGGAACTTCAAAAATTTTGTCCATTCGATAAAAAACAAACGTTACATAAAGAGGCTAAGTAGGTTTGATTGGCCTTTTCGAGTAGGCTCATGGCTCAATTGGTAGAGCATCGGTCTCCAAAACCGAGGGTTGGGGGTTCGAGTCCTCCTGGGCCTGCCATTTTTTTGTATGTAAGGAGAACTATGAAGAAGTTTTTCAATGATGTTATGATTGAATTTAGAAAAGTAGTTTGGGCAAAAAAAGAGGCAGCTATCAATGCAACCGCATTGGTAATAGGGCTTTCGATTTTTGTTGGTATCTATGTAAGTGTTTTCGACTTGATTGTAATGAAAATTTTACAAGTATTAAGTGGGGTATAAAATGACGAATACTGAGAATAAATGGTATGTGATTCATACGTACTCTGGTTACGAGAAGAAAGTTAAAGCTGACTTAGAGAAAAAAATTGAAAATGATGACTTCTTAAAAAGCAAAGTATTTAATGTATCGGTTCCTGAAGAGGATATTGTTGAAGTGAAAAAGGGCAAGCAAAAAACAATACAGAAAAAACTTTATACCAGCTATGTTATGATTGAAATGGAAGTAGAAAAGATAATTGATTTAGATGGCTACGTTGTTGGGCATCGTGTAGATAGTGATGTATGGTATATCGTTAGAAACACAATCGGCGTTACTGGTTTTGTTGGTATTGGCACTGATCCTATCCCACTCGATGATGATGAAGTGGAAAAAATGGGACTTAGCGATAACGAGAATAAAGAGAGTGTTGTACATCATTTGATTAATCTTACGTATTCAAAAGGCAGTATGGTTACAATAGTTTCGGGTGCCTTCGCAGGAAACTCTGCAGAAGTGCTTGATATAGATTTAAAGAATCAAAAAGTAAAAGTTGAAATCACTTTATTTGGACGAAAAACACCCGTTGAGTTAAATCTTGACGAAGTAGAAATTTATTAGGAGGCATTCGTGGCTAAAGAGGTAATTGGAAAAGTTAAATTACAACTACAAGCTGGGAAAGCAAACCCTGCACCACCTGTTGGACCAGCACTTGGACAACATGGTGTAAATATCATGGAGTTCTGTAAAGCATTTAATGCAAGAACGCAAGATAAATTGGGATTTGTTATTCCGGTTGAAATAACAGTATATAAAGACAGAAGTTTTACATTCGTATTAAAAACTCCACCAGCATCTGACTTAATCAAAAAGGCAGCTAAAATTAAAGGTGGATCACCAAATTCAAAAAAGACAGAAGCAGGATCAATCACAACAGCTCAACTTCAAGAAATTGCTGAAACTAAAATGCAAGATCTTAATGCAGCTAACTTAGAAGGCGCTATGAAAATTATCGCTGGAAGTTGCAGAAGTATGGGAGTGAAAGTAACTGAGTAGTACAAACGTCTAAAGTAAATATAAAGTGGGAGAGTAAACTCGAAAAAACCACAGGAGGAACTAAATGGCAAAACTTGGAAAAAGAATGACTGGCGTTGCAACTAAAGTTGAAAAATTAAAACTTTATTCGCCAGAAGAAGCACTAAAATTAGTATTTGAAACAAAGTCAGCAAAATTTGACGAGAGCGTTGATATTGCATTTAGATTAGGGGTAGACCCAAAGCATGCAGATCAACAAATCAGAGGAACAGTTATACTTCCTCATGGTACGGGTAAAGTAGTTAGAACACTTGTAATCACTCAAGGTGAGAACGTAGATAAAGCATTAGCGGCTGGAGCTGATTTCGCAGGTTCTGATGAGTATATTGCTAAAATTTCTGGTGGATGGTTTGATTTTGATGTAGTTATTGCTACACCTGATATGATGCCTAAACTTGGAAGACTTGGAAAGGTTTTAGGAACTAAAGGACTTATGCCTAACCCGAAATCTGGAACAGTAACTACTAACGTAGCTCAAACTGTTGAAGAGTTTAAAAAAGGAAAAATCGCATACAGAGTAGACAAGTTCGGATCGATTCATTTGCCTATGGGGAAAGTATCGTTTGCTCCAGAGAAAATTATTGAAAACTTCAAAGTTGTTGTTGATGCAATTATTAAAGCAAAGCCTGCAACTTCAAAAGGTGTATATCTAAGAAGTGTTGGAATCTCATTGACAATGGGACCTGGGATCAAGTTAGATACGGGACTCCTTTCAAAATACATAACTGAATAAATTAATTATACTAAACTTAAGACAGCAGGTAAAAAAATAAACCCTGCCGAGGTTTTCATAGATATTATGAAAATTTTGACCCTTGTTTAGCGCAAGGGTATTATTTTTGATGAAGGAGGAATAGACGTGGCAAACTTAAAAAATCAAGAAGCAGTTCAAGGGCTTGTTGAAAAAATCAAAGCATCAAATTCAATTGCTTTCATTAACTACCAAGGAATCACAGTAAATCAAGCAAATGAACTTAGAAATTTAATGCGTGCAGAAAACGTTGAGTACATTGTTGCAAAAAATCGTTTTTTCAAAATTGCTTTAAAAGAAGCGGGAATTGAAGATAATTTTGATGATGTACTAGAAGGAACTACAGCATTCGCTTTCGCAAGCGGAAATGTAGAGGCACCTGCTAAAATTGCTTACAACTTTGGAAAAGATAAAAAGGTATTCGATCTTAAAGCTGGACTTTTAGATGGAAAAAGACTTTCACTTGCAGAAGTGACAGCATTAGCGGCACTTCCGTCAAAAGAAGTACTGCTTACTCAAGTACTACAAGGTATATTGGGGCCAATCAGAAAACTTGCTTATGGGCTTGTTGATCTACAAAGCAAAAAAGAAGCGTAATTAATAATTTTCAGTTAAAACAAAAAATATTATGTGTAAAATATTAGGAGGAATTTAAAATGGCATTTAACAAAGAGAAGTTTATCGAAGATTTAAAAGCAATGACAGTATTAGAGCTTTCTGAACTAGTAACAACTCTAGAGGAAACTTTTGGAATCTCTGCAGCAGCTCCGGTAGCAGTAGCAGCAGTAGCAGCAGTAGTAGAGGAGCAAACTGAATTTGAAGTAATTCTTAAAGAAACAGGTGGAAACAAAATTAATGTAATTAAAGTTGTTAGAGCGATTACAGGACTTGGACTTAAGGAAGCTAAAGACTTAGTTGATGGAGCGCCTAAATCAGTTAAAGCTGGAGTATCTAAAGAAGAAGCTGCAGAAATTTCTAAACAACTTACTGAAGCTGGAGCTACAGCAGAAACTAAGTAGTTTTACAAAACTTAAAAAAGCACTCTTTCATATGTAAAAGAGTGCTTTTTCAACATCTATATGTACACCTTGAGAATAACTTGAGGTGTACTGTATTGTATTTTACGTTGTACTTTATCGTTAATTATGGTATAATAAAGTTATTATTTTTATTTTGAAGAATGAAATAGGCTTCAAGTTATAAAATTCCTATTTCAACCATTGTTTAGAAATTTTAAACAAACATTTTTATCATTGAAGGAGCTATCTTGATGAGAGATAAACTAATTAACCGCCAATATTTCGGAAAAATCATTCAACGTGGTTCAATGCCTAGCTTTCTTGAGTTTCAATTAAACTCATATGAAGAATTTTTACAAGTTGCTGTTGATCCACAAACACGTGAAAACAAAGGTCTTGAATCAATTTTAAGAGATTCTTTTCCTGTTGAATCATCTAATGACAAATTAAAACTAGAGTATCTATGGTATGATTTATACGACAAGAAAAAACCTTTTAATGAAGAATTAGAGTGTAAAAGAAGAGGAAAAACATACTCTAAGTTTATTAAAGTAATGCTGAGACTTACCAATAAGAAAACTGGTGAAGTGCAAGAATCACTAGTTCATTTTGGAGAGATCCCTATAATGACTGACAAAGCGACATTTATGATAAATGGCGCTGAGCGTGTTGTTGTTTCACAGCTTCATCGTTCGCCGGGAGTATCATTTCATAAAGAGGTAAACCCACAAACAGGAAAAGAGCTGTTTATAGGTAAAATAATTCCTTATAAAGGGACGTGGCTTGAGTTTGAAACTGATAAAAATGATTGTTTTAATATAAAGATAGATAGAAAGAAAAAAGTGCTTGCAACTCAATTTTTAAAAGCTACAGGTTTCTTTGCTAACAACGAAGAAATTATGGAGACTTTCTTTGAAAAACAAGTTCTACATTTAAGAAAAATTAAAGATGCTAATAAAAATAAAGAGGATCTTCGCGATGTTCTTAATGATGTAATTCGTGGTAAATTTATCCGTCATGATATTCCAGATGAAGAGACAGGGGAGATCCTTCTTGAAGCTGAAAAATTTGTCGATGATGAAGTTATAGAAAAAATTCTTTATCTAGATATTGATGAAATTTTATATTATAACACCAAAGCGGAAGATATATTGCTTGTGAATTCGTTTTTAGCAGACGAAACAAAAGGGCTTGATGATTCAACCGTTAAACTTTTTGAAAAGCTGCGCCCAGGAGATTTAGTAACTCAAGAGTCTGCAAAAAACTTTGTAAGGCAACTGTTTTTTAATCTTCAACGTTACTCACTTGCAACAGTTGGCCGTTACAAGTTGAATAAAAGATTGAAAATTGATGTGCCAGAAGAACACCTCACAATTACAAAAGAAGATGTAGTATCTGTTATGAATTATGTTAGAAAGCTTTTTGCTGGAGAAGGCATTATTGATGACATTGATAATCTTTCTAATCGTCGTGTAAGAGGTGTTGGAGAGCTTTTAGAGATTCAACTTAAAACGGCGATGGCTAAAATTACTAAGATGATTCGCGAAAAAATGACAATACAGGATATTAACTCGATATCACTGCAATCACTTCTTAATACAAGGCCACTTAACGCAGCAATGCTTGATTTCTTTGGTAGTGGACAACTTTCTCAGTTCATGGATCAAAGTAATCCACTTGCGGAATTAACGCATAAGCGTCGTATATCGGCACTTGGACCAGGAGGACTCTCAAGAGATAGAGCAGGTTTTGAAGTTCGTGACGTTCATGATTCGCATTATGGCAGAATTTGCCCGATAGAGACACCAGAGGGACCAAATATTGGTCTTATTGGATCTTTAGCAACTTACGCTAAAGTAAATAAATACGGATTTATTGAAACACCTTATATTAAAGTAGTTGACGGTAAAGCAACTCTTGCTGAAATGGAGTATTTAGCTGCTGATGAAGAAATTGGTCTTTTTATTGCTCAGGCGGATACCAATATAGATAAAAGCGGTAATATTCTATCTGATAAAGTTCTTTGTCGAATCGATGATGAGATTGTACATGTTTCTAAAAATCAAGTTGATTATATGGATGTTTCACCAAAACAATTAGTATCGGTTTCAGCTGCGATTATACCGTTTCTAGAGCACGATGACGTGTCACGTGCGCTAATGGGAAGTAATATGCAACGTCAATCTGTACCTCTTCTTAGAACTGAGGCACCGTATATAGGAACTGGAATTGAGAGAAAAGTGGCAGTGGATTCTGGGGCTGTTATTATAGCTAAAAATGGTGGAAAAGTTATTTTAGTGGATGCGAAGAATATTGTTATTCAAGCGGATGATGGGACAAGAGATTACTATAAACTCCTTAATTTTGAGCGTTCAAACCAAGCGATGTGTCTGATTCAAAAGCCATTGGTGGATCTACATCAAATTGTAGAAAAAGATCAAATTATTGCAGATGGCCCAGCAACATGTGGTGGAGATTTAGCACTTGGGAAAAATGTTATCGTAGCCTTTATGCCTTGGGAAGGGTATAACTATGAGGATGCGATTCTTATTAATGAAAGATTGATTAAAGATGATGTCTTTACTTCAATTCATATAGAAGAGTATCAAATTGAAGCAAGAAGTACAAAAGTGGGTGATGAAGAAATCACACGTGAAGTACCAAATGTCGGTGAAGATGCAATTAAAAATCTTGATGATACAGGTGTTATTCGTATTGGTGCAGAAGTAACTGCGGGAGATATTCTCGTGGGTAAAATTACACCAAAAGGAGAGACTGAACCCCCAGCTGAGGAAAAACTTCTGCGTGCTATTTTCGGTGAAAAGGCAAGAGATGTGAGAGATAATTCGCTTAAACTTCCACATGGCGCAAAAGGTACAGTTGTTGATATTTTAGAGCTTTCTAAAGAGAATAATGATGACATGCCAACAGGTGTGAATAAAATTGTTCGTGTTTATATAGCTGAAAAGCGTAAAATTACAGTTGGTGATAAGATTGCTGGACGTCATGGAAACAAAGGGGTAATTTCAAGAGTACTTCCGAGTGAAGACATGCCATTTATGGAAGACGGGACGCCGGTGGATATCGTTTTAAATCCTCTTGGAGTGCCATCACGTATGAATATTGGACAGGTTTTAGAGCTGCACATGGGACTTGCAGCAGGAAAACTTCAAAAATACATAGCAACACCTGTATTTGATGGTGCATCCGTAAAAGATATTGAAGATATGCTTGAAGAAGCAGGATATGATAAATCGGCAAAGGTAACTTTGATAGATGGAAGAACTGGGCAACCGTTTGATAATCCAATCTCTGTAGGGTATATGTATATCCTAAAGCTGCATCATTTAGTTGAAGATAAACTTCATGCACGTTCTATTGGACCCTACTCACTAGTTAGCCAACAACCTCTTGGAGGTAAAGCACAATTTGGTGGACAAAGACTTGGAGAGATGGAGGTTTGGGCATTAGAGGCATATGGTGTATCGAGCATTTTACAAGAGATGTTAACTGTAAAATCCGATGATGTTACAGGACGTGCTAAAACTTACGAGGCAATCGTTAAGGGTGAAACTATTCCAGAGCCGGACCTTCCAGAATCATTTAAAGTTATGCTTAAAGAGTTTAACAGTTTAGGTTTAAATGTTGATCTATTTGATCAAGATGATAATATTATTGATGTAAATGATTTAGTAGATGACAACTAGTTAAAACATGAACGTATAAAATTCCAGGAGGCCTTTTATATAATGGGAATAAAAGATTTTAAAAAAATTAGAGTAAGTCTAGCTTCAACAGAGAAGATTTTAGAGTGGTCATATGGAGAGGTAAAAAAGCCAGAAACCATTAATTACCGTACGTTAAACCCAGAAATGGAAGGGTTATTTTGTGAAAGAATATTTGGACCAGTAAAAGACTGGGAGTGTTCTTGTGGAAGATACAAGCGTATGAGATACAAAGGACTCATTTGTGAAAAATGTGGCGTAGAAATCACAAAGTCTAAAGTAAGACGTGAGCGTATGGGACATATTGATTTAGCTGCTCCAGTAGCGCATATTTGGTATTCAAAAGGAAGTCCGAACAAAATGGCTATCCTTCTTGAAGTCACTCCAAAAGATTTAGAATCAGTAATTTATTTTGCTAAATATATTGTTACAGATGCAGGAAATACTAATCTTATAGTAGCGCATGTATTAAGTGAGCGTGATTATAAAAAATACCTAGCTGAATACGGAAGAAGTTTTGAAGCACTAATGGGAGCAGAAGCGATTGAAAAACTTCTTGCAAGCTTGAATCTTCCAAAAATGGAATCTGAGTTAAAAACTGAACTCGAAAGTGTAGAAACTACTCAAAAACGTAAAAAATTGGTAAAAAAACTTAAAATTGTTAGAGATTTTGTAAATTCTGGAAATCGTCCTGAATGGATGATTTTAAGAGCATTTCCCGTAATTCCTTCAGATCTTCGTCCGATGGTACAGTTAGATGGAGGGCGTTTTGCGACTTCAGATTTGAATGATTTATATAGAAGAATTATCAACAGAAATAATCGTTTGAAGAAATTACAATCTATCCATGCACCCGGCATAGTTATTAAAAATGAGAAAAGAATGCTTCAAGAAGCCGTTGATGCATTGATTGATAATGGCCGTCGCGGAAAAGTAGTAGTGACTCAAAATAATCGCGAATTAAAATCTCTAAGTGATATGTTAAAAGGTAAGCAAGGGCGTTTCAGACAAAATCTGCTAGGAAAGCGTGTTGACTATTCAGGACGTTCGGTTATCGTAGTTGGACCAAATCTAAAAATGAACCAGTGCGGACTACCTAAAAAAATGGCACTAGAACTTTATAAGCCATTTATCATGAGAGAACTTCTTAAACGTGATCAAGATATTAACATTAAAACAGCTAAGAAAATGGTTGAAAATGAAGATGATAGAGTATGGGAAATCATTGAAGAGGTTATTAAAGAACATCCAGTGCTTCTTAACCGTGCCCCTACACTTCATCGACTCTCTATTCAAGCATTTGAACCAGTACTAATAGAAGGAAAAGCGATTCGTTTGCATCCACTTACATGTAGTGCGTTTAATGCGGACTTTGATGGTGACCAAATGGCGGTGCATTTAGCGCTTTCTCCAGAATCAATTATGGAAGCAAGACTTTTGATGCTTGCATCAAATAACTTAATTGCTCCAGCAACAGGTAAACCTATCGCGGTTCCTTCTCAGGACATGGTAATGGGATGTTATTATATGACTAAAGAACGTGTCGCAAAAAAAGGGGAAATTCCACCAAAAGGTGAGGGTAAAAATTTCTCTTCTATTGAGCAAGCTGTTAGAGCGTATGATTATGAGCAAATTGCAACACATGCCCTTGTTAATGTTAGAATTAATGGTGTCATGGTTAATACAACAGCAGGAAGACTTAAATTTAATGAAATTTTACCTGAAAAGTTAAAAGATTATGGAACAACGTTTGGTAAAAAGCAACTCGGACAACTGATTGAAAAAATGGTTAAAGAGTATGGATTTACGCAAACGTCTGAGATGCTCAATGATATAAAGGACTTTGGGTATCACTATGCCGCTATCGGCGGAATTACGGTTGGGATGGTTGACTTAGTAATACCTCCTCAAAAAGAGACAATTCTTAAAGAGGCAGAAGATGGGGTAGCTCGTGTTCTAGAAGATTATAAAAATGGAATTATCATCAACGAAGAGCGATACAGAAGAACGGTTGATATTTGGTCACAAGCGACTCAAGCGGTGAGAACAGCAATGCTTGCGAACTTAGATGAATTTAATCCAGTATATATGATGGCGAACTCAGGAGCCCGTGGTAACGCGACTCAAATGGGACAACTTACAGGTATGCGTGGACTGATGGCCGATACACAGGGTCGAATTATAGAGCTTCCAGTAAAAGCAAACTTTAAAGAGGGACTATCGGTTCTAGAGTTCTTCATGTCAGCACATGGTGCAAGAAAAGGTCTTGCGGATACAGCACTACGTACTGCCGATTCGGGGTATTTAACACGTCGTCTTGTAGATATTTCTCATGATGTTATTGTTAATACAATCGATTGTGAAACTACTGAAGGTCTTGAAGTATCTGAGCTTACAGATGCGGGAGAGGTTATTGAAACATTAAAAGAGCGTTTAATTGGTAGAAATCTTCTTGAGGATGTTATGGTTGGCAGTGAACTTATGCCAAGAAATACTTTAGTTTCTGAAGAGCAAGCACAAAAAATTGTGGATGCTGGAATTAAAATGATTAAAATTCGTTCTCCTTTAACTTGTGATTTAACCAAAGGGGTATGTCAGAAATGTTATGGATGGGATCTTTCTTGTCACAAAGAAGTTCTTTTAGGAGAAGCGGTTGGGGTAATTGCGGCTCAATCTATCGGAGAGCCAGGAACCCAGCTTACAATGCGTACATTCCATACTGGAGGGGTTGCAGAGAAAGCAGCTTCACAAACAACAATTACAACAGAGAGTAATGGGAAAGTACAATTTAGAGATATGAGAACCATTGGTGAAGAGGGCGAAGATCAAATCATTGTATCGCTGAATGCTAAAATAGTTATCAGTAAAAAAGAGTATGAAATTCCATCAGGATCTCTTCTAAGAGTTACTGAAGGGGAAAAAGTTACAGTTGGTCAAGTTTTAGCTGAGTTCGATCCTTACCATACACCGATTATTTCAGAAGTAGATGGAACAGCAAAGTACAAAGATATTTTTGTTAAGGAGACTTTGGACAGAAAATACAATGTAAAAGAAAAAACTGTTGTAAGAGCTTCTGGTGCTGGTAATTTACAACCAAGAATTCAAGTATTAAATAAAAATAGTGAAGTGGTTGTAGAATATTCGATTCCGTTTGGTGGTTATTTAATGGTTGCCAATGGAGAAGAAGTAAGTATCGGAAAAATTCTTGTAAAAATACTTAAAGTTGGCGAAGGTGCAAAAGATATTACAGGTGGCCTTCCACGTGTTCAAGAACTTTTTGAAGCAAGAACCCCTAAAGGAAATGCCATTGTAACAGAAATTGCTGGTAAAATTGAATTAGTTGATAAAAAGAAAAAGGGTATGAGAGTCGTAAATGTTAAGGATGCTGAAAATGCTCATAATGTTCGCGAGTATCTGATTCCGTTTGGTGAGCATTTGGTTGTTATTAATGGACAAATGATTCAAGCCGGTGATAGATTAACGGATGGTGTAATTTCTCCTCATGATATCTTAAGAATTAAAGGAGTAACAGAGGCAGAAAAGTATATTCTTGAGTCAGTTCAGCAAGTTTATAGAAGCCAAGGCGTTTCAATTTGTGATAAGCATATTGAGGTTATTGTACGTCAAATGTTTAAAAAGGTTAAAATTATTAATGGCTCTGTTTCAACGCTTCTTGAAGATGAAGTGGTTGATAAGCGCCAAGTTGAGGCAGAAAATCGTCGCCTTAAAGATGAAGGAAAAGCGATAATTACGTATGAACCAGTAATTCAAGGGATTACAAAAGCAGCCGTAAATACTGAAAGCTTTCTTTCTGCAGCATCATTCCAAGAGACTACAAAAGTTCTTGCAAATGCTGCAATTCAAGGTAAGGTGGATCATTTGGTTGGACTCAAGGAGAATGTTATCATTGGAAAACGTATCCCAGCAGGAACTGGTTTTGCTGCTTATAATAAAATTAGGCTTGTAGCTCCAGAACTTAAAGCCATTACAAATGAAGAAGTTCAAATTGAAGAGATTTATGAAGACGAGAGTGATTTTGAAGAAGAGTTAGACGAACAAGAATAGGGGCTAAAGCTATGAATAAAAGAGGAAGATTGTTTATTATTTCTGGTCCTTCAGGGGCTGGAAAAACAACATTAGTAAGCAAGTTAATAGAGGTAGATAAATCAATCTACCTCTCCACTTCTTCAACAACACGTGCTATTCGAGTTGGTGAAATCAACGGTGTTCATTATCATTTTCTTTCAAAAGAATTTTTTGAAAATAAAGTGAAAAATGGCGAGTTTATTGAGTATGCCAATGTTCATGAAAACTGGTATGGAACACAAAAATCAACAGTTGAAACTGCATTGGAAGAAGGAAAATCGGTTATTTTAGAAATAGATGTGCAAGGGGCTAAACAAGTTAAAGAAAAATGTCCAGAAGCGTGTTTGATTTTTGTAACCATTTCACTTGAAGAGCTTAAAGCACGCTTAAAGCACAGAGCAACGGATAGTGATGAGATTATTTTAACAAGACTTCTTAATAGCAAATCAGAAGTTGAGGCTTCGGCAGAATATGATTATATCATTGAAAATGATATATTTGATGCGGCTTTCGAAGAACTTGAAGCTATTATAGAACGCGAGAGAGGTTAAAATGAAAAAGAAAATTACCTATGATGAATTGATACAGGAAATTCCAAATAAGTATATATTAACCATTATAACGGGTGAACGCTTGAGAAATCTTATGGTGCATGAGAAAAAAAATGAACATATTTTGGTAACTCAAGTACTTGAAGAAGTTAAGAATGGGACAATTACATACGAAGATGAATAAAAAGCATTTGAGTAAAAGCATTAGCCTTTTACTCATTTTTTATATTAGTACAGCTATTTTAATGTTAACTGGTTGCAGTAGAGATACACATGTTACACAAACCCGTTATTTATTTGGAACAGATATGACTATTGACGCCTACACAACGAATTTAGAGCAAACTAAGGAAAATATTAATCAAGCGTTTAAAATAATGTCAGATATTGATACCAATATCAATACGTATTCAAGTAGCGGAGATATGAGAAAGCTTAATACACATTTAAATGAATGGGTAAAAGTCTCTCCTCAAACTATTTGGCTAATTAATGAAGCCACTGAAGGTTCAAAAATGACAAATGGAAGCTATGATATCACTGTATATCCACTATTAAAATTATGGGGATTTAATCGATTATCTAATACTCAAAATTTTACACTGCCATCAAAAAAAGCGTTGAAAGAAGCGACTGACCACATTAATTACAAAGAGATTAAAATGCGTGGAAATGAAGTTAAACTTGCAACACCTTTAGAAGGTATAGATGTAGGTTCAATTCTTAAGGGGTATGCTATTGAAGAGGCTAGAAATTATCTGGCAAGTGTGAACGAAAAGAGTGCTATGGTAACAGCAGTAAGTAGTATAGCGGTTACAGGAAGTAAACCAGATGGTTCATCTTGGGAGATTGGGGTTCAAAATCCAACCGATTTAAGTAAATATATTGGTGTGATTTCGCTTCCTGCAAATATGGCGCTCGGCATTAGTGGTAATTACGAAAATTATATTGTTATTGATGGGAAAAAATACTCTCATATTCTGGATGCCAAAACAGGTATGCCTGTGCAAGATATGGATATGGTTGTAGTGATTTGCCACAGTAGTGCTACCGCAGATCTTTATTCAACAGCATTATTTTTGATGACGCCACAAAAAGCTATCGATACAATTAACGATACAGCTGGAATGTCTGGGTTTGTTGTAGATATGCACGGAAAAATTTATTATTCAAATCAAATTAAACGCTATTTCAAAGAAACACGTTAGAAATCTAGCGTGTTTTTTGATTTCTTCTCAAATTGTGATATTTAATGTATAATATAGTTAGAAAATATTAGAGGAGGCAATTTGGAAATACTTAAACAATTTTTTATCTATGCAAAAGATCATTTCAAAACAGATATTATTGTGATTGTTATTCTTTTAATTTTGTATATTATTGTTCAAGTTACGATGAAGATCATTGATAGAAATTTAAGCTTAAAGTATAAGGAGTGGAAGAGTTTTTTTTATAAGAGCACCAGTCGTTACTTGAAGGTTTTTTTCGGAATGCTTATTGTGTGGATTATATTGATGACACTTGAAGCGAGTAAACTCTCTCATCATGGAAGAGGGTTAATTTATAAATTGGTTACCATTATTATCTTGATTATGGTTACACTCATTATTCTTAAAATGATTGGACAGTTTAAGCGTTTGTTGATTGTTAGATTAGAAAATGCTGACCAAACAGTTACTTATGATAAAAGCGATATTTATACGCTATTTTATTTTATTAACGTCGTGATTTGGCTCGGAGTGTTCTTTGTTATTCTATCGGTATTAAAAGTGTCTCCAGCATCGCTTGCAACGTTCGGAGGAGCTGGAGCGATTGCCTTAAGTTTTATTTTTAAAAACAGTCTTGAAAATATCGTTGGGGGTGTATTTTTACATTTAGATAGGCCTTTTGTAGTTGGAGAGAGCATTTATACAATTGACAATAAAATTGAAGGGACGGTGGAGAAAATTGGCTGGAGATTGACGGTGATTAGACAATTCGACCAAAGACCTGTATACGTTCCTAATGCTACTTTTGTAACCAGTGCAGTAGTTAATATTTCCAGAATGACCAATCGTAGAATAAAGCAATATGTTGGAATCAGGTAT
>JAPLKR010000090.1 GCA_026387965.1 Fusobacteriota bacterium
AGCTTATCCTCATCAGAAAGAGGATTATGTTTTGAAGATTTTTTTGGTAGTTCACAGCATTGATGAAACTTCAAAACACATTGATAACCGCCGTCTACATACAATTTTAACGTTATATTGATCGGCAGCATAGAAGCTTTAAATAAATCAAAATCATGATTTTTTCCTTTGCAAACATTAGTACATAAAATTTGCTTTTCTGAACTAATTTCTATTTAAGCTTTTTGGCTCTTTCATATCGTTTGTTCATGACATGTTTTATCATTTTTAGGGTTTTAAAGGAAGTCTATTATCCTTTGGTATTAATATTTCAATTGTAAAAGAAATGTTTAATGAACTAAATAGAAAAAGTTTACTTCCTAAACAAATACCACTGGCTAATTTCAAAGATGCAGCACCAAAACATGCTGAAACTGTCTCGTTCACTACTTGCTTTATTTCTTATTCTTCGTCCGTTTGTGGTATTTTCACTGCTTAAACTTTTTGGGAAAAAATACCACTTTAAAGATAAGTTATTTTTAGCAAGGGAGGACTTAAAGGGGCAGTTCCAAATGTGTTTGCTGCTTTAATTTGTTAAGCTTCAATCGGGTCTAATACCCCTCCGCTTGCGATGGGGATAGGGAATTTTAGGGTTGCCATATATATTTCCTATATCGTTGTATTCTCAGTGCTTGTTCAAGGTTCTACACTGTCGTGGCTTGGAAGGAAATTTTGGGTTATTGTAGAAAATACGAGAAATATTAAAGAGAGCATCTCCATTGATGAGATAGAGTATTTTGAAGATCAACTTATTGAAGTTTCAATTATGCCAAACTCTTGGCTTCAATCGAAATTGATACGGGATATTCGTCTACCTCTAAGTGCCTTAATAGTATCGGTTATACGTGAGAGAGAATATATCTATCCAAAAGCGAGTTTGCCATTAGAAGTGGGAGATAGACTTTTTATCTCAGTTGAAAATAGGGAAGCTCTTCTTAAATTCATAGAAGAACAGCACCATATTTTGGATAAATAGTGTTGTTATTGGAACAATTTAAAATAATAGCAGTAAAAAAATTGACAAAATATCAGTATTTTGATATTATAAATCAAAGTTAGATTTATAAGGAGGGTATAAAATGATGAAAATGATTTTAAAAAATAAGCAATTGAATATTTTTTAACTTCATTTATGGAAAATCATTATATATTCTGTGGTATACAGTTTGTATGGTAGCCTATAATGTAGGCTACTTTTTTTATTGTAAAAATTTGGAGGTGTGAGATGAAGCAAATATGGAAATCGTGAAAAAACAGAAATAGAGGAGACATATGTTAAGTATTAAAAGATTGAGTTTTGAATATGAGAAAATTGAGGTCTTTAATGAGTTAGATTTTTCTATAGAAAAGGGAGAGCGAGTTGTCCTGTTAGGTGAAAATGGTCGAGGAAAATCCACGCTCTTAAAACTTATAGCAGGTAAGTTGAGTTATAAAAATGGAAAAATCCATGTAAGCGGTAGAGTGAATATAGGGTATATGCCGCAAGAGATAAATCCGTTTAATCACCTAACAGGAAGTGAATTTTTAGAGAGTGTATCAGGAGTAAAAGAGTGCTTAATCAGAGTAGAAAAAGCACTTGAAAATTATATTGGGAATCCTAAAGAGTATGAAGTTGCTTTAGAACAAGCAGTGAGTATGGAGGCATTTACCTTTGAACTTAGGGTGGATGAAGCTATAAAAAACATGAAGCTTGAAAAAGAAATACTTACTAGAAAGATCGCCACTTATTCAGGGGGAGAAAAAACGAGGCTATGTTTGATGGGGATATTGATTTCAAAATATGACCTTTATTTGCTCGATGAACCTACAAATAACTTAGATTTTTATGGATTGGAGTTATTAGAAGAGTTTATTAAAAATTCAAGTAGTAGTTTTATTATTGTCTCACATGATAAACGTTTTATTATAAATACCAGAAGTAGAATTGTAGAACTGTGTTCAAGCAGCGAAGTAAAATCTTATAATTTAGGATTTGATGAGTACTTAGAGTGTAAGTTGAATGAGAGAAAATCTGTTGAAGAAAAATATCAAGAGTATGTGGAGAATATACAAAAAATTAGAACAATCATTCATAAGAAAAGACGTGCGATTGAATCGACGGAGCGGAGTAAGTGTGTAAAAGACGGAAATAAGATAGCGTTCAATAACCATAAGGAAAAAGTTATAAGAAATTATGGAAATTCTCTAAATGCCTATAGTAAAAAACTTGATCGTCTTGAAGTGGTTGAACAACCAGATAGAATACGCGATATGAGTTTTAAGTTTTCATTGGATAATAGTAAAAGATCAAAACGATTGTTCAATATAGAAAGAGTTTTTGTACAGTATGAAGATCGAGAGTTAGGACCCTATAATTTTGAATTAGAGAGCCAAGAAAGAGTCATCATTACTGGAGAAAATGGAAGTGGAAAAAGTACACTTTTGAAGCTATTGACGAAAGAGATTATGCCTTATATGGGAAGTATAAAGGTAGCGCCATATGCTAAAATTGGCTATATAAATCAAGAATACAAATTTAAATTTGAAGAGAAAAGCGTTATAGAAAATATTACAATTGAGTGTCAGATAAGTGTTGCGGAGGGGTATAATCTTTTAGCTAGGTTTAATATAAAAAAAGATAAAGCAGATGGGTTACCTCATGAGCTCACTCCAGGTCAAAGAGCTCGGGCACTACTAGCTTCAATGGCTATTAAACGAGTGAATGTTCTTATTTTAGATGAACCTACCAATCATTTAGATATGATGACTAGCTATGAACTTCAAAAAGCTATAAAAAGTTTTCAAGGTGCATTGATCGTTGTAACTCATGATCGTGATCTGATTGAGGCTATTGAAAATAAAAGGGTGTTTGAGATAAAATAAAAAATTGGATAAAATAGGTGACGTGGGTTTTGAAACAACCCCTCTGTATATCCTTTCGGACATACAGGGGGGTTGTTATCTTTCATTATTTCGTTCAACCATTTTACGTCTATATGCATAGGTATAAAAAAAGGGTTTGTTAAGTTTTTCAAATAAGAATACTGCCAAGATAATATTAAATAAAAATAAAGCACTTGGAAACATAAATATCAAGTAAAGCCAAAAGTGTGGCAAGTACGCATGATATACCACTGCATCTAAAAACACAATAAGTCCAATAGTACAGAAGATAAATTTTCCATAGTTTTTGTACATGATATAGAGAATGCTATCTTTGTTTTTAAAAAATTCCCCTTTGCCAGTAGGTTTCCAACCGCCTTGCTTCTTTAGATAGTATTTTGTTTCAGACTTAAAACATCCCCATGTGATGTAACTTGTTAGGACAAAAAAGGCAAGATATGTATCTAATATCGCCATAAAACTAAATTTCTTATATAGTCCACTCTGATTGACTGTAAAGCGAACCATTATGATAAAAGAAAAGAGCATAGTGCAGACAATAATGGCTGAGAGTGCAAGTGAACTTTGGGGTAGTAAAAAACAGATCAGGAAAAATACAGGTAACATGATAACAGATTTAAAGTATGAAGAAAAAATATCCAATTTCTCTTTCAGACTGATTTTATCATGAAATAAAATTGTTAACCAATACTTGTGCATAACTTGAAGTGCTCCGTAGTGCCAACGTTTCCACATAGATTCAGTATCTTCAAGAGTATTTGGTGCCCACTCTCCTGATTTTACCCAAGCGGTTTTGCTATGAAATCCATTGATATAGCACCGTACACTAGAAGCAATATCTTCAGTTAAAATAACTTCGTCACGATAGTGCTCAAGCCAAGAACCATTCTTATCAAGTGCTTTCTTAGACCAAATAGCATTGTGCCCTTGAAAGTTTCCAAAACCATTTTCTGCATTAAGCTCATTTTTAAAACGAAGAAAATTTAGGTTAATTCCATTGATCCTAGAGCTAATCGTTGAGCCCATATTGGTAGCTTGGATAAGGAGTGAAAGAAAAGCGAGTGTTAGATCATTAAATTCTGGCATACATTTAAGTAGTGTGTCCCTTTCAAGGGTAGAATCAGCATCTAAAAACAGTACATACTCAGTGCTGACATTTTCCATGGCAATATCAAGATTTCTGGGCTTAAAACCCTCTGTTCCATCTCTATGAATAAATTTATATGTACTCCCATTGTTTTGTTTTGCAAAACTCTCTACATACTCTTTCCATTCAAAATACTCAACATGGTGTTTCTTAAAAGGTTTATTTGGGTCAATAAGTTCATTATCACGCCCTAATCGATCATAATCGACATCACTGTTATCTACAATGATAATTTCTTTCTTGTGTGCCGGATAACGTAGGTTATTGGCTGAATCAAACGTCATTTTACATACATCAAAGGGTTCATTTCGTGTTGCCATAATGATTGAAACAGCAGGCAAATCGTTACTTAGTTCTGCTGTAATACGTTCTCGTGGTTTGTACATTGCAAAATGAATGAGAGAGCAAAGGGAATAAAATGAATTAAAAAGAAACGGCATAAATATAAGCCCTAATGCTTTACCAATCTGAAAAGAGAGCAAGTTTCCATATTTCATATCATTATGAAAACCAATATTTAAAAAAACATAACAAAGGAGTGAACAGAAGATAACGGTACCAATAAGATAAATAATCAAAACATTACTGTTTTCATTTCTTTCTTTTCGGCTGATACTCCATAGTGAAAATATACCAAAAATCAATATAAGGATAAGCAATATTAAGGAACGCCAAAGATCGAAATTGACAAAAATCCCATAAATGTAATACAAAGAGAATAGTATGGTTAAAACAAGAAATACTAATGTTTTAATTTTTTTCATTATAAAGCTCCCAAACTTAACAGTTTTCTTGAATTTTTTCATTAATCTATCACACACTATTATAACATAAACACTGATATTATCAAGCGGTAATAGATGATGAGATGATTAATTTATAATAATATAAAAATTGCGTATAAAGTGTGATAAAGTGTTGAAATTCAGAGTATCAAGTGATAGAATGTATGTATTAAATAATTTTTTTGGTAGGAGAAGATATGGAGAAAGATGTATTAACAAGTAAATATTTAAGAGCAAAAGAAAAATTCATACAACTTTTTTTACAACATGAGCTCTTTTCAACGCTACTTAATCAATTTGTTGAGAGTGAATATTATATAACAGTTGGTGAGAGAGAATTAGAACTGCTTGGGTTAGGAGTTGAGTTAAAATTTTTAGAAAAGAAAATTGAAATTGTAAATTCTCTTATAACCGTTGAGACAGATATTGATGAGGATCAAATTGATCATGTCATTACTGAGCATATGTTAGAAGATGAACAGGTAGTAGAAGAGTATGAAAAACAGTTAGAAGAGTGTGAAGAATTTTTAGAAGACCGTGAAAAAGTGGCAAAGTCGATTAAAGAAGCCGTAAAACTTTATAAGGAAATAATAAAATTTGTGCATCCTGTTATCAATAAAATTACAGAAAAAGAGAAAAAAATTTTTAAAGTTTCTCAAAATGCTTTCTATGAACTTAGGCTAGATACACTTGAAAATATTGCCCTATTTTTAGAAGAAAAAATTAGTGTGAAAGAACTCACAGATGAAGAACTTGCTCTAAATCTTTCAAATATTAATGTTGAAAATGCCGTGATGGAGTCTGAAATTAGGGAGATCAAAGGGAAGTTTCCCTTCACTGAGGCAAGAAATATTAACGATCCACTGTGGATTGCTGAAAAATTTAATGAATATGATTTAAAAATTGAAGCGATGAGCATCAAAAAAGAGTTTTTAGAGGAAACAATAGAAGAAATATTTTCTGAACTTGAAAACCCAGATGTAGAGCCAGCAAATTAGTGAAAAAGTGAGGAATTATTATGAAATATACCTTTATAGGACTAGGAAATATGGCGCAAAGTATGCTTCATTCTCTTCTTAGAATTCAAGCTATTTTACCAGAGGAAGTAATAGTTTATTCTAGGACAGAGGCAAGTATAGAAAATATAAGAAAAGTGTATCCGAATATTATAGAAGCAAAGAGTGTTCAAGAGGCAGCATACCAAGGGGATATGATATTCGTTTGCGTATACACACACTTTGTTATTGAGACACTTGAAAAATTCTATCATGAAAATTTTGAAAAACCGATTGTATATATTTCTCCTAGTATTCCTCTAGAAGCAATAGAAGAAAAATTCCCTAGAATTAAAGCAACCATGCTTATCCCGTCTGTTTCGAGTCAAGGAGGCAATGGGGTCACACTTTATAGCTCTACAAAAAATGTGCTATCTGAGCATAAAGAAGTGTTTCGAAGTATTTTTGGAAGAGTGGGACTTGTAAAAGAGTATTATGGAAAAGAGATGTTTTTAGCCACCATACTTTCGAGTTGTATGCCTGCATTCATAGCTAGAATAATTGAAACTTTTGAGAAAGTTGGAGATGATTTGAAAATACTAGAGCCAGAAGAGATCCGAGAAATTGTATCTTCAACTTCGGTAGGTGTTTCAAATTTACTACTTAGCAGAGAGAGAACACCCCGTGAAATTCAGGAGATGGTTGCAACAAAAGGTGGGATTACTGAAAAAGGCCTTCTAGCAATGGAGCGACCAGTTAGTGAAATGGTTGATGCAATTTACAGAGCGACACTAGAAAAACTAGGAGTATTTAATGTCAAGTAAAGAGTTAGGTGAAAAACAAAAGTGGGGGTATTTTGAATCGATACTTTCGTTTGTTTTAAATATTATATTATTTTTTTTAAAGCTGTGGGCAGGAATTGCTACGGGTTCTATCGCAATGATTGCTGATGCTTGGCATACACTATCTGATTGTTTATCTTCTTTTGTAGTGTTTTTTGGTGTATGGATGGGAGCTAAACCTGCGGATGAAGGTCACCCTTATGGTCATGGGCGTGCTGAACTAATAGGGGCAGTAGTGATCTCATTTATACTATTTATTGTGGGATTAGAATTTTTTATAGATTCACTTAAAAAGTTTAAACTTCATGAGCATGCACATTATACGTGGTTTGCGATATCTATTTTTATTATTTCAATTATTGTAAAAGAAGTGATGGCGCAGTTCTCAATTTGGGCAGGAAAACATGTGGAGTCGCAAGCTCTTATTGCAGATGGGTGGCATCATAGGAGTGATGCTGTGACAACAATTATTGTGGTGATCGGGGCATTTATTGCACCATTTGCATGGTGGATGGATTCGGCAATGGGTGTTGTGGTCTCTCTCGTCATTATATATACAGCAATAGAGGTGTTCAGAGACTGTGTAAAGCCAATACTTGGTGAAGAACCTTCAAAAGAAGTTGTCGATAAAATAGAACGTATTTCTTTTGAGATTTCTCCCTTGTTTTCAAGATTACATCACATTCATTATCACCGTTATGGGGATCACAAGGAGATGACATTTCATATTGATTTACCCGGTAATATGAGTTTAGACGAGTCGCATAAGTTACTGGATATTTTGGAAAAAAGAATATTTTCAGAGTTGGAAATTCATTCAACCGGACATATGGAGCCAAATAAAAAACTCCCATAGGGGAGTTTAATTATTCACTTTGAATGAAACCGTTTTGTTTTAAAGTGTGTAGAATTGAGAATTTCAAATCATCATCAAGTTGAGTTGCATTATTAAGAATCCAAGACAAATAATCACTATCAATTTTTTCTATTAATATACCTTTATGTTTACCAAAAGGCATTTTTTTAACAAAACTTCTTTGATTGCAAAGAGTATTCATATGAGAAGCATCAATTTTATAAGTAGTTTGAAGATAATAATACAATTTTTCTAAAACAAGAATGTCGCTAAGAGCATCATGAGGTTGAATAAACTCGGTCTCTTGTTTGTAGAGTCCTAACGCATAGCGTAAATACTGCAATTTATACCATTTTGTATCAAGCATTGCTTTTGAAATTTTTACTGTGTCAATTACTTGCATTTTATTTACAAACCCATGATTTGCGAGTGCTTGTAAATCAAAATTAGCATTATGAGCTACGATGAAATTATCAGGAGTATTGATTTCTAGGAGTTTTGCAAAAACGCTCGTTTGTTCAAGTGGAAGCGCTGATTCTACCATCTCATTTGTAATGTGGTGGACAGCCATAGCTTCAAAAGTAATACTCGCAACGTTTTTTGCATAAGTAACAAAATTCACCCCATCCACTCTAAAAGCAAGTTGGCAAATTTTGCAGCTTTGTGTTCCATCTGTTGTTTCAGTATCTAAAAATATAATCATGTAAAACTCCTTTCACTTTAGATTGTAACAAATATTGCGAAAAAATAAAAGCATTAAATTGGAGAACACAATGAAATACGCAAATCGGTTAAAGAATTTTACGATTTTTTTAATGTTCATAGTAATATTAATTGACATTATGAGCTATAGTATTGTTTTTCCTATAATGCCTGGGCTCTTTTATTCAAGTGCTGGGCTCATGCCACCAGGGAGTTCGCTTTTTTTAAGAAATATATTTTATGGGATTACTTTGGCAATTGGCCCCTTAGGAATATTCATTGGGCCACCCATATTAGGGAAACTTTCTGATATTATAGGGAGAAAAAAGGTAATTATTTATTGCCTAGCCATTAATATTATTCTATATTTCATATCAGGATTTCTAATAATGTTTCATATGCTGATTTTATTTATTATTGTGAGATTTTTTATTGGACTTTTCGCTGGTAACTTTGCTGCAGCACAAACGGTTATACTGGATTTTTGTGATAATGAAAAAGAAAAGATGAAAAACTTGGGATGGATCAGTTTAGCTGCTTACATTGCCTTAATACTTGGACCTGCTGTTTCTGGAATCACAGTGGAGATTTTTTCTGAT
>JAPLKR010000068.1 GCA_026387965.1 Fusobacteriota bacterium
TCACTACCTCCGAGTCAGTTGACGGCAACAGCATCTGATCCAGGACCAGTTACGTGGTCATCAAGTAATACAGCCGTAGCGACAGTGAATTCAACAGGCTTAGTTACCTTTGTATCAGCAGGTACAGCTACCATAACAGCCACACAATCAAGCACCAACTTAAAAGCCACATGTGCTGTAACAGTAACTCAGCCGATAATTACTCTAACTAAATCAGATATTGTATCTTATGTAGGGCAGAAATATACCAATATTACAGTTCAATCGACTCAGGGTGGCACAATCACTTGGTCAAGCAGTAATCCCAGTGTTGTGTCGGTAGCTGTATCTGGTAATAAAGGAAATTTAACTTATAATAACGCAGGCACAGCAACTATAACAGTGACACAAGGGAACGCAACAGCCACTTGCAATGTCGACGTAAATACTGCAGAAACAATTCAAGCCACACCTAATTCAGTTTCTGGTAGACCGAATAATACAATAAATGTTACATTTACGTCAGACTGCACATGGTCAAATATGCACTGGATGAATAGCCTTAACGATCAAATGGTCTCTGCTACGCTTGTTTCACAAACAGAGAATTCAATCACATATGCATTAAATCTTATGAAGGTGGGAAATGCAGGAACTGTAGGAATTGATAATTCAGCTTGGGGAGGTGCTAAAATGTACATTCCAGTTACTGTAACAAATTAGCAAAACAAGTATGACATTAAATAGTGCTACACCAACAAATATACTGTGAGCGTTCACTTAACTCTTCAACAGGAGTTCTAATTACGCTGAAAAGCCCTAATTCAAGTGCTACATCAGTAAACTCAAATGGTAGTAAGGAGCAGGGACTACAACAATTATTGCCTCTGCATTTAACAACGATATTCAAGCTTATTGCACGGTTCAAGTGACATAATACAATTTACACACAAACAATAATGCTAGCATAGTCTTTGATATACAAGCGATACCAACCGATATTATAAAAACAAATGAAGGAGTAAATATGAAACAAAATATCATTACAAAAGCCGATATTCTTGTCATAGGCATACAGATGAGAACATCAAATGAAAAAGCAATGGAAGACATTCCTAAGTTGTGGAATACGTTCTTCACAGAAAATATTCAAGAGAATATACCAAATAAAGTAAATGGCAATATTTTAGCAATTTATACTGACTATGAAGGAGATTTTACGAACCCCTACACTTATATTCTTGGATGTGAAGTAAGCTCACTAATGGATATCCCTAAAGGCATGTTAGAAATATCAATTCCTTCAACACGATATGAAATATTTACTGCAAAAGGAAAAATGCCGGACAAAATCGTTGAGATGTGGCAGCATATTTGGAGCCCGAAAATTAATGCAAAAAGAACCTATATGACTGATTTTGAAGTTTATGGTGATAAATATGGTTGTGTGGAAAATTCGGAAGTAGAAATTTATATTGGTGTGAAATGATCTAGCCGGCGTATCAGGGCTTCCAGTGGAGTAATGTAGGGACCCAAAAATAGCATTCTGATGTGCCCTACGGCGACCGATGAATCGAAATTTTACTGGTAATGCTATATCCTAATCAATACAAAACAAATAAAAGAGAGCGATTTATTTGCTCTCTTTTATTTGTTTTATTGGTTGGAAATCTTAACCCTAAAAATTTGAGCTTTCTGTTTGTGATGCAGTCACCTGTGCGCGCTCTTAAATTTATATGTTAACTCGAGTTGTGCGTTTTTACCTACACAACAAAACATCCATTTAAATATGAGACTTTTCAATTTTTTTTTGAAATTCTGCTTCATTTTCATGGGGCGGTATAGTGCTCATAATTTGACAATTTGCTTTTATAAAATAAAAAAGGAAAGGAGACGGTTGGGGGACCGTCTCCTAGGGGAAAATATGAAAAATAATTTGCTTTACAAAAAGAGTATATCATTTTTTTATGAACGATACGTGTTTTAAATATAAAATTATATTTATCTTACGTAATTAAGTACTGATAAATATTTATTTGTTCTAATGTCCACCTTGATTTTCTTTAAAATAATCAATCGAAGATTTTCTAAAATGCTCACCATGAATAGCCATTTCTATATAAAGAGGAAAAGTTTTTGGTCTGAAAATCAATGTTTTAACAAATGTCTTCCAGAAATAATAGCGTGCCTCGGATTTAACCCCTATTCTCCACAAACATTTAAAAAAAGCCTTTACCTCTTGAGGTAAAATGGTAGATTTAGCCGTCGGTTTATAGTGTTTCATAAATTCTTCTATTCTTTTGTAATAGTTTTTAGGCGCATAGATGAAACTCAACAACTCTTTGTATCCCTTTTGAAGGGGTTCAATGCCCATTGTAGGTATAAAATGCACCTCTCCTTTGTTTTCTCCGGTAGAGTCTCTAATAACTCGCCCTTCTGCAACTAAACGGTCCCAAAGACGCGTTAATGGGAGTGGCTGTAAAATCCCTACCATAGCGGTTACAATTCCAGTTTCCTGAATAAATGTTTCCATTGTAGGAAATATTTCCGGTGTGTCACTATCAAATCCAACGATAAAGCCGCCCATTACCGCTATCCCGTTATTATGAATCTTTCTAACTGCATCGATCAAATTAATTTTCATGTTTTGAACTTTATCACACTCTTTCAAACCCTCTTCCGAAGGGGTCTCTATCCCTAAAAACACTTTATTAAAATTAGCTTGAGACATCAGTTGCATTAATTCATCATCTTCAGCCAAGTTAATACTTGCTTCCGTAAGAAGTTTAAAAGGATAATTACGCATCTTTTGCCATATGATAATCTCTCTAAGTAGAGTCTTAACTTTTTGTTTGTGTCCAATGAAATTATCATCTACGATAAAGACAGCATCGCGCCATCCCACTTGATATAAGCTCTCAAGCTCTGCAATCACTTGCTCTGGCTTTTTAAATCTTGGAACACGCCCAAACATAGCAATAATATCACAAAATTCACAATTAAATGGACAACCTCTAGAGTTTTGTATCGACATCGTAGCATATTTATTAATATCTATTATCTCCCAAAGCGGAATAGGCGTATCGTACAGCTCCGGTTTTTCAGGAGATGTATAAATCTTTTTTAAATTTCCGGTTTTTAAATCCTCTAAAAATAGAGGTAGGGTAACTTCTCCTTCATTTAAAACAAAATGGTCTACATCATCAAACAGTTCATGACTGCTTGTAAATGCAGGTCCCCCTACAACAATTTTCTTGCCGGCTTCTTTACATCTTTTGATAATTTGTCGCACGCTCGGTTGTTGAATAAGCATCGCCGAAAGAAATATTATATCAGCCCACTCAATATCTTCCTTTTTAAGTCTCTCTACGTTTAAATCTATCAATCTTTTTTCCCACTCTTTTGGCACCATTGCCGCTATTGTTAGTAGTCCCAGTGGAGGAAAAGCTGCTCTTTTATTCACATATGATAGTGCGTGTTTAAAATTCCAAAACGTCTCTGGTGTTCTTGGTGATACTAATAATAATTTCATTTACTCTCCTTTTTATACTCTCATTCAGATACAAGATAGGAAAATTTCTTTTCCTATCTTGATATATTAATTTCGAATTATGTTTTTTTCAAATGTTCTCATCTCACATACATAACACTAATTTATTGGTCATATAAGTATATTATAACACATACAGTATGAACTTACTTACAATTTAAAATTATAATAGCTTAATCTTTTTGCAGTTATCCTTGCTGTACCGATTTTTTCTCTGTGCGTTTTAAAAATTCTAGAGCCGATTTTCTGAAATGTTCTCCATGAATAGCTAGTTCTACACACATTGGAAAAGTTTTTTTCTTTAATAACAAGGTTTTAAATATCATATACCAATAGAAAAAGCGTGCGTTTGAAAGAATGCCAATTCTCCAAAAACTAATGAACAATGCATTAATATCTTGCTTTGTAAGTTGACCTTTAGCAGTTGGTTTATAGGATTTTAGAAAAATATTCAAACGCTGATAATATTTAGAAGGCTTATAAATATTTTGTAAAAGTTCTTTATACCCTTTTTCCAACGCTTCCGATCCCATGGTAGGTTCGAAATGTACTTCACCTTTATTTTCACCGTTTGAAGCTCTATAAATACGTTTTTCCTTTTCTAGTCTATCCCAAAGGCGAGTTTGAGGTAGTGGCTGTAACACCCCTACCATGGCAGAAACAATTCCAGACTCTTGAATGAACTTTGGCATCGTATTAAAAATGTCTGGTGTGTCATTATCAAATCCTACGATGAATCCCGCCATAACTTGCATTCCGTTTTGTTGTATCAGCTTGATGGCTTCAATCAAATCGACCTTCATATTTTGAACTTTATCGCACTCAGCTAAGCTGTTTTTATCTGGCGTCTCAATTCCAACGAAAACTTTATTAAAATTTGCACGCGACATCAATGTCAATAACTCTTCATCTTCCGCTAAATTAATACTCGCTTCTGTAAGAAGTTTAAACGGATAGTTTCGAAGCTCTTGCCATTTTATAATCTCTCTCAGCAACTCTTTAACCTTAATTTTATGACCAATAAAATTATCATCTACGATAAACACAGATGCTCTCCACCCTGCAACATATAAACTTTCAAGCTCTGCAACCACTTGTTCTGGTTTTTTAAATCTTGGAATACGCCCAAACATCGAGATGATATCGCAAAATTCACAATTAAACGGACAACCTCTAGAGTTTTGAATCGACATGGTTGAATATTTTTGAATATCCACTAAATTCCATAAAGGAATTGGCGTATCATAAAGATTTGGTTTTTCTTCCGATGTATATACCTGTTTCAATGTTCCTTTTTTTAAATCTTCTATAAACAAAGGGAAGGTAACTTCTGCTTCGTTAAGAACAAAATGATCCACACCATCAAATATTTCTTGACTGGTGGTAAAAGCGGGACCTCCCGCTACGACAGTTTTGCCCATCTCTTTTACGCGCTTTATAATGCGTTTAACACTTGGTGTTTGAATTAACATAGCTGTTACAAAGACTATGTCAGCCCACTCAATATCACTGTTTTTTAATCTCTCTACATTTAAGTCAATTAATTTTTTTTCCCATTCACTTGGTGCCATTGCCGCAACTGTTAATAATCCGAGCGGAGGAAAAGCCGCTCTTTTCCCAATATAAGAAAGGGCGTGTTTAAAATTCCAAAATGTTTCCGGTGTTCTGGGAGATACTAATAATACTTTCACAATCACTCCTTAATTTCATAGTTATTAAATTTTTAGTAAGCTAGTTAAGGCGAAAAAGGTATTTTTCATCTCAAAATCCATTCCAAACCCTTTAATTTTTGCTTACTACGAATTTATTTTTATAATCATTATACCATATAATCTAAGTAGTATTCAACTCATTATCTTCATCTACAGGGTACTTCCAATAAATAAAACTGATTTTTTTTGAAAAATGTGCTATAATGTTAATATGAGTATTGCTTCTTACGCCCAATTAAGGTAAGAGTGAAAGGGGTCACATGAATCACTACATTATAGGTATTCGTACTGGAAATAGAATGCAGTTTTTAACTTCTTCAGAAATAACAGAAACCTCCAATTGGATGACCGATGCAAAAAAATATTTTAAAGACGAAATTATTCAACTTTATGGAGAGGACTTTTTCTTTCTGTGTAAAAAAGAAATTTCTAAATACGAAAGTATTCGACTTTTTGATTTATCTCTTTTAGAAAAAGAACTTGGTAAAGAGACGGTGCTACGTTCAAAAATCAAAAAATTTAAATAATAAAATATAAGGGATGGCCAAAATGCCATCCCTTATATTTTATGTATATATTGCAAAATCACCATTTTTAAAAATTGTTATAGTCTCTCCACTTTGAAGCTCTCCATCGATAGATAAATCAGAGGTTCCAATCATAAAATCCACGTGTTGCATACTCAAATTAGCTCCCGCTTCTTTTAACTGATCTGCATTCATCTCAGTACCACCTACCACATTCATTGGGTAGGCAGAACCTACTGCAAAATGACACGAAGCGTTCTCGTCAATCAAAATATTATAAAATATCGTATTTAAATCAGATATTGGCGAACTATAAGGAACTAAAGCAACCTCTCCAAGGAAACACGCAAATTCATCTAATGTAATCATATTCGCTAGTGCCTCTTTACCAATTTTTGCATCATACTCTACAATTTTACCCTTTTCAAATTTTAACCAAAATTGATCAATTAGGTTGCCATTATAATTCAAAGGCTTGCTGCCATAGACAATTCCGTCAACGCCATTTTTAGAAGGCAAAGTAAATACCTCCTCAGTTGGAATATTGGGCACATAATCCACACCCTTTGTTGAACGTATTGCCCCTCCTTGCCACAGATGCTTTTCAGGAAGTTCTAATATAATATCGGTTCCATTTGAAGCTGTATAATGAAGTTTTTTGAACTTTTTACTGTTCAAATAAGCTAAGTTTTTTTGAATTCTCGAAATATGCTCATCCCATGCTTTGATAGGATTCTCTTGATCGACTCTAGCAATTTTAAAAATATCTTTCCAAAGTTTTTCCACAGCATCTTCGACTTTGAGCTTAGGATATACCTTTGTCGCCCATTCAGGGCTAGCAGCTGCTATAATATTCCACGATACGCTTCCCTTTTTCAAATGCTCTCTAAATCCTTGCATAGCTACAGCAACAGACTTACTCATTTGAGCCACTCGCTTTCCTTCACACCCTGCAAACAAATCAGGATTTGAAGAGCTGATACTTAAAAAAGCAGCCCCCTCTTTTGCGAATTTTTCAAACGCATCATATACGTAACTCGGTGCAAAACTCAAAGCCTCTTCAGGTGCTATCTCTGCTTTAATTTTTGCAACTTTCTCATCTGAGTAATCTACAATAACATTTCCCGCCCCAAGTTCATACGCTTTTTTTACAAGTACTCGTACAAGTTGGGCATTTTCAATAATGGCACGAATAATAAGCGTTTGCCCTTTTTGTAGATTAATGCCTACTTTCAACGTAATTTCAGCGTATTTTTCCAATAGTATATCTAATTTCATTTAACACCTCTTCTTCTTGATTTGTTTTGAGTTATATTTATTTTAAGCCACAAAAGCAAATCTTTTGGCTCTTTTAAAAAAATTTTTGTTCTAAACTCAGCTACACTCATAGCTCCCCATTTTGCCACAGCAAAGGTCACATTCGCACCATGTGCACACATCTCATCATATAGCGTATCTCCAATATAGATGCACTCGGAAGCACGTTTACCTGAGATTGTCAAGAAATGATGCATCGGGTCACTACTCGGTTTAAGTTGAAGTGTATCATCTGCACAGACATAGAAATCAAAATATCCTATTAAATTATGACCTTCTATCGCTTCATCATACCCATATTTATATCTTGATGTAACTACGCCCAGAGTATACCCTTCTTTTTTTAATGTCTTAAGCAGCTCTTCTATTCCGTCAAACAGCACTATTTCGTTTACTGACGACATATATAACTCTAACCATCTTTTCATGGCCCCTTCAATGTCTTTTACCCCAAAATAAGCCAAGCTTTCTTCGTAACTTTGACCAATAACAAAATGGGAATTTTCTGGCGCATATTCCTTACCATCAAACTCTTTAATAGTCTGAAACATTGATTTATACACAGCTATTTCTCCGTTTAATAGCGTTCCATCTATATCAAAAATAATCGTATTAATCAAATTATCCCCCCAGTGTTTTATACTATATATTATCAAATTAAGGATATAAATTGCAAGATGTTTTGCCATTTTTATTAATTTTAACAAATTTGTAATTATGGTTAAATATATTCGTTTAAATTTCACACAATAGGTTTATAATAACGATTGAGATAAGCTGTTTTAAGCAACATCCTTGTTTGATATTTAGGAATGATGTTTGAAAAAGCAAGAGAAATATGCTAGAATAGATTTAGCAGTACAAATTAAATTAAAATTTTTTAGGAGGTTTAAGTGACTACAATTATTGAAGACATTTACGCAAGAGAGATTTTAGATTCAAGAGGAAACCCAACTGTTGAGGTTGATGTATACCTTTCAGGTGGAGCTATGGGAAGAGCCGCTGTTCCGTCAGGAGCATCTACAGGAGCTTATGAAGCAGTGGAATTAAGAGATGGCGACAAATCACGTTACCTTGGAAAAGGTGTTTTAAAAGCCGTTGAGAACGTAAACGATTTTATCGCAAGAGAGATCATCGGTATGGACGCTTTGGACCAAGTAGCTATCGATAAAGCAATGATCGCATTAGATGGAACTCCAAACAAAGCTAAACTTGGAGCAAACGCAATTTTAGGTGTATCTTTAGCAGTAGCTAAAGCAGCAGCAGAACAATTAGGAATGCCACTTTACAAATACTTAGGTGGAGTGAACGCAAAAGAGTTCCCAGTACCTATGATGAACATTCTTAATGGTGGAGCACATGCTGACTCTGCAGTAGATATTCAAGAGTTCATGGTAATGCCAATTGGATTTACAAGTTTCCCAGAAGCTTTACGTTGTGGAACTGAGATTTTTCATGCACTTGGAAAAATTCTTCATGATATGGGAGAATCAACAAACGTAGGTAACGAAGGTGGATATGCTCCAGCAAAATTAAACGGAGCAGAACATGCTTTAGACTTAATCGTTGAAGCAATCAAAAAAGCAGGATACGAGCCAGGAACTCAGGTTAGATTAGCACTTGATGTGGCTTCATCTGAACTTTATAAAGAAGATAAAAAATACCACTTCGAGCGTCAAGGATTTGTTAAGACAACTGAAGAATTAGTAGAATACTACAAAGGTCTTGTAGCTAAGTATCCAATCATCTCTATCGAAGATGGATTTGATGAAGATGACTGGGCTGGATGGGCTCTACTTAGAAAAGAGATCGGTGATAAAGTGCAAATTGTTGGAGACGACCTATTTGTAACTAACACTGAGAGACTTTCAAGAGGAATCAAAGAAAAATCAGCTAACTCAATCCTTATCAAAGTAAACCAAATCGGTTCTTTAACTGAAACTTTAGATACTATCGAAATGGCTAAAAGAGCAGGATTTACAGCAGTAATTTCTCACCGTTCAGGAGAGACCGAAGATGCTACAATCGCCGATATCGCAGTGGCAACAAACGCAGGACAAATTAAAACTGGATCTGCTTCAAGAACAGATAGAATCGCTAAATACAATCAACTTCTTAGAATTTGGGATGAAATGGGTGAAGAAGCTCAATACAACGGTATTAAAGTTTTCTATAACATCTGTAAATAGTTAATTCAAGGTATCCAGAATTTTTGGATACCTTTTTAAAGTTATAAGAAAATTATTGGAGGTAAATAAATGAAAAAAGTATCACTAAATTGGTCTAATGCAAAATGGTTTGTAAGCCAAGAGGAAATGAACAATATTGCAACTCAAGTCACCCTAGCACATACAACAATTCATGAAAAAACAGGGGCTGGATCTGACTTTTTAGGATGGCTTGACCTTCCTGTAAACTACTGTAAAGAGGAATTTTCAAGAATTCAAAAAGCTGCAGCTAAAATTCAAAGTGATAGTGATATCCTTCTTGTAGTGGGAATAGGGGGTTCATACCTCGGCGCAAGAGCAGCAGTTGAGTATATTAAATCAAGTTTTCACAATCAATTTGCTAGCGCAAATAAACTTCCTGAAATTATTTTTCTTGGCACAAATATGAGTGCACGTTACATTCAAAATGTTATCAACTCCCTTGAAGGAAAAGATTTTTCAATTAACGTTATCTCAAAATCAGGAACAACAACTGAACCTGCTATCGCTTTTAGAATTTTTAGAGAACTTATTGAAAAAAAATATGGAAATGCTGAAGCGGTAAAAAGAATTTATGCAACTACAGATGCTAAAAAAGGAGCACTTAGAACGCTTGCTGATCAAGAAGGATACGAAACATTTATCGTTCCAGATGATATTGGTGGAAGATTCTCGGTTTTGACAGCTGTTGGATTGCTTCCAATCGCAGCAGCTGGTGCAAATATTCAAGAGCTTATGGATGGTGCTGCTGCTGCAA
>JAPLKR010000057.1 GCA_026387965.1 Fusobacteriota bacterium
AAAAGATATTTCCAAGGTTAAGTGACAGGAAGAGATTTTTTCTCTTTCTGCTTTTTACTTTTTGTATATCTAATTTTTTTGTATATACATCCATAGGTTTGAAATTCCCTAATGATTCGTGATATTTTTCAAAATTGAAGAAGTAAATGTATTTTTTGAGAGATTCTTTGAGATGTCTCATGGAATCAAAATTGAAGAGATAAAGCATATCACATTTAGTCGAACGCCAAAAACGCTCAATGCAAATGTTATGAGTCGCTCTGCCTTTTCCATCCATTGACATTTCAGTGCCTCGTAACTTATAACTGTATTTCTTATGTTGTTGATTTGGTATGGATAAATTTAGAACTTTCACTGCTAATATAGGTTCCAGTTTCAACTCTTTTCTGTATTTTGAAACAGCATTCACGGAAACAGAAATACCTTTTTCTTTTAGAGCTTGATGGACTTTTCTTGCTTCATATATTGGCACTCTCTCAAAAATTAATAATATAGTGTCAATAATCCACTTCTTTTCGAAATTTGTTTTGGGTTTATAGCAGACTTTACTTGAAACACCTAGTAAGTTACACTGCTTAGTTACTGCCAATTCTGATAGCTCAGTGTCAATAAGATTGACCTTACTTGTCGAGTTCAATCTTTTTAACTTTCCGGCTAACTACTCTTTCTCAATCGTCAATTCTCCAATTAGCTTTGTATTTCTCTCATTCTTTGATTTTAGTTCTGCTATTTCTTCTTTATATTTTTTGATTATTTTACTTAGATTCATAGCTATTTCTGCATTCTCCATAAATATCTTTCTCTATGAGTTAATACTCTGAGGTAAGTCATCGAACTCACTTGCTATTTCTGCCATTGTTTTCTCGTTTTTCAGTACTACCAAAACCACTTTTGTCTTAAAGGTTGTACTATACTGCTCCTATTGTTATTTCATTTAGATATTCCTCCATTTTTTTCTAGCATGCTTTTTATTTCAGAATATTTTTTCTGCTCTATTCTAGTGGGACGGTATATCTTTTTCCCATTGAAGCAATTGTGAATTTATAACCTAAATCAATTTCTTTGACACTTACTGAACCAAAAGTATATCAACAACTTATATCTGTTTTCTTAAATATGAGGAATGAATGCTTCGGTTGTCATTCCTCATATTACCGCAATGTATTGTTAAAGTTATAGATACTGGCATTAGCATCAGGCATGACAAATTCTAGAATTCTACACGTTTTAGCAATTCGCATTAATTCTCAATCTTGTTTCATTACGAGCTGCGCATGAGATAGATTATTTATTTCATAGCATTTTCTATCGCATTCATTTTTTACTTCTTGAAAAATTTAAGAGAGCCTTGCGGCTCTCCTTGATTATTCATTTTTAAAAAATATAGAAATTTTAGTTCCTTGTCCTTCAACACTTTGCACTGCCACTTCAGCCTCATGAAGACTCAATATGTGCTTTACCATTGCAAGACCAAGTCCTAATCCCTCTTTTTTAGTTGTTCGAACTTTATCTTCGCGAAAAAATCTATGAAATATTTTTTGAATATTTTCTTTTTTAATCCCTATTCCGGTGTCTTCAACTTCTAACAAAACGCCTTTTCGGTTAGTTAAACTAGAAATAAATATCTTTCCATTTTCGCGGTTATATTTTATCGAATTACTGATAAGATTCATAATAACTCTACGGATCTTATTTTTATCACCATGAATAATCGTATTGGCCGATATATTTACGACCATTTCTATATTTCTATCCACAGTTAAAATCGATAGAAGTTCTACAACTTGTTCTACCATCGTTTTTAAATTAATTTCAACTTTTACCAAACTGGCCGCATTAAGATTTTCAAGCATTAAAAGATCTGTTACCATATTGCCAAGCCAGTTAATCTCTTCTACCACTTTAATTAATATTTCCTCATACTCTTCTCTGCTACGTTCTTGAGAAAGCTCCACTTCTATCATGTTTTTTATGGAAGCGATAGGCGTTCGAAGTTCATGAGACACATCCGAAGTAAATTGTTGAACTCTATTAAAACTACCTTCAATTCTCTCTAACATCTCATTAAACGTTTGAGCTAGATCCGAAATACCTTTTTCATAGTAATCACTATCAATTCGAAAGAACAAATTATCATCTCTAATTTTTCTGACAGAACGCGTTACACCTTTTATTTCACTCACATACCGCTCATGCTCCGTTGCATATAAAAAATACGCACTAATAAAGAGTATAGCAAAAATCCCAACTAAATACCAAGTCAGTCTATACGCTAATTTTTCTGCTGCTTGAATGTCAACTCCTGCTATAAAATAGTACTCAATATTATTATATTTGAATGGAAATATTCCAATTCGAATATTTTTTACTGTTGCGAACTGTTCGCCGCCATTTGAGGTTAGACGCTCAATATTGTAAGCAGAATACACATTTGAAAGTTGCTCATTATTATAATATATTACTTTACCCTCTAAATCAGTAATCACTGCATGCGTTGTTAAAGGAATAGTCGCTGATGCAACTTTAGGATTATAATTTGGTTGTGAAGAATTCATCATCAAAGTTTGTTTAACTTGGTTAGTTTCATACGTTAGTTCACTATCGATATGATAGGTTAAAGTAAGTTTTTGCAAATAAAAAGCGAGTAAGAAAATAATGCAAAATAGAACAAAGAGATTAATAAAATAATTATTAATAAATGACCTATTTTTTACGATTTTAATATATACCCCACTCCTCTCACTGTATAAATGAGCTTATCATCAAAGCCTTTATCAATTTTTGCTCTTAAATGGTTGATGTATACGTCAATGATATTACTCTCTGTTAAAAAATCCATATCCCAAACTTGTTCAGCGATCATTGTACGCGTAAGTGTTTGGTTCTTGTTTCTGACAAAGTACTCAAGTAGAGCAAACTCTTTTGTCGTAAGTTCGATCTCTTTACCACCACGCATTACTACACGTGTTAACAAGTTAAGCTCCACATCTTTTAATTTCAACACCATAATCTCTTCTTTTTTTTCTGTATCTCTTCTAAGTATTGCACGAAGTCGTGCTAAAAGTTCAGAAAAAGCAAATGGTTTGGTAATATAATCATCTGCTCCACAATCAAGTCCTGTAATTTTATCACTAATTTTATCTTTTGCTGTTAGCATTATAATATAAGCTTTGTTACCATCTTTTTTTAATTTTTCACATACTTCAAGACCACTCATTTTTGGAAGCATAATATCTAAAATAACCGCTTCATAAGGGAATTTTTGGGAGTACTCTAATGCTGTTTCACCATCATAAACAGTATCCACTACATAACCATTTTCTTTTAATCCTTTAGATATATAACTTGCGATATTTTCTTCATCATCTACAACTAATATTCTCACTTTGTATCCTCCATTTCACTAATGATACTATTGTACATACCCAGTAAATCACTAGATATTTTTTTATCTCTTTTTATTAAGTTTTTAAATTTGCATTTCACTTCATAAATAATTGCTTTGTTAATCCCTTCATACTCAAGAATTTTTCGAACTTTTCTCAAATCCTCGCTCTCTTCTCGAAGTGGTTCTATTACATCAGCTAAATATATTATTTTACTTAGAATACCAATTTTAGAACACCCATTGGTATGAAAACGAATTGCATCCAATATCTCTTCATCCTCAATATCAAAATATTCTTCAGCGAATTTAGCGCTGACAACAGCATGTAGTGTGTTGTATTTTTCACGTACAAACTCACTTTGCTTTATCTTACTATAACCTTGAACTTGAGCTAAATAATTAAAATACTCTTGATCTGAAAGTCCTTTGGCGCAATCATGAAGTAGTGCAGCAGCAATGGCCTTCTTGGTACTTGCGCCATATTTAAGCGCAAGCTTTTCTGCGACCATCGCTACTGATTTGGAATGTTGTAACCTATCTTTTGATAGTAGCTCTTTTAATTTGTCTTTATGTCTATCTAAATATTCGCTCATAAAAAATCCTAACGAATGATATCTACTTTTAGCATGTTTGTAGCTCCTGTTTTAAATAATGGTACACCTGCAACAACTACAATTATATCCCCTTTAGAAGCAAACCCATGAGATTGTGCATATTTTTCTGAAAATCCATAGAAATCATCTGTCGTTTCAAATTTTGTATTAATCAATACTGGCTCAACTCCTCTGATAAGTGTTAATTGTTTTGAAGTTTTTTCGTTAGGGGTAAAAGCAAGAATTTTTCCTTCTGGGAAGAATTTTCTGATGTTCATTACAGTTTTTCCACTTTTAGTTGCAACACAAATAACTTTTGCATGTAAATTGTTTGCTGCTTCTACAGCGCTTTTGGAAACTGAACCTGTAATTGTAGCATCACACTCTAAACTCTCTACATCTACAATCATTTCTTTGTCAGCAAGTTGACAAATTTTTGCCATTACAGTTACTGTTTCAACCGGGTATTTTCCTTTTGCTGATTCTCCTGAAAGCATTACAGCATCTGTTCCATCTAGAATAGCATTTGCAACGTCAGTCGACTCAGCTCTTGTAGGTCTAGGGTTTTTAATCATTGAATCTAGCATTTGAGTTGCAGTAATAACAGGCTTCCCGGCAGCATTACATTTTGCAATCATCATTTTTTGTAAAAAAGGCACTTGCTCGATAGGTACTTCTACCCCTAAATCTCCACGCGCAACCATAATTGCATCCGAAACAGCTAAAATCTCATCAAAGTTATCTACACCCTCTTGGCTTTCAATTTTAGAAATGATTTTGATATTCTCTCCACCATGTTTCTCTAAATGCTCTCTCATTTCAAGAACATCTGATTTCTTTCTAATAAACGAAGCAGCAACAAAATCAACACCTTGCTCACATCCGAAAATCAAATCTGAAGCATCTTTTTCAGAAATTGCTGGAAGACTTACTGTTACATTTGGTAAGTTTACCCCTTTGTTTTCACCAAGCATTCCATTGTTTTTTACGACACATTTAATTTCAATTCCATTAATTTCTTGAACTTCCATTTCAATTAAACCATCATCAATTAACACGATGTTTCCAGGTTTCAAATCAAGTGGCAGGTGCTCATAAGTAACGGCAACTCTATCTTTATTCCCAATTGCAGTTTTATCAGTTGTAATTGTGAACGTTTGACCTGTCATTAACTCAACATCGTTTCCACCTTCAAGTTTAATGGTTCTGATTTCTGGACCTTTAGTATCAAGCAAAATTCCAATAGTTTTACCTGTTTTAGCCATAACTTCACGAATATTTTTAATTCTATTGCCATGCTCTTCATGATCGCCATGAGAGAAGTTTAAGCGAATAATATTCATTCCTGCATCAACAAGTTTTGTTAACATTTCGATAGATTCACTCTTTGGACCAATAGTACAAATAATTTTAGTTTTTTTCATTTTTATTTATCCTCACTTTTATTTTTTTATTTTGCTAGTGCCATTGTAATCTCAAAATCTTTTTCAGAAATATGTTTTTTGTACTTCCAAGCATGTGAGATTGGGTAAGTAACTAATTTATTTGATTCAACACCAACCATAATTCCGCCCTGATTTTCAGCAAGCATTTCGACAGCATAGTATCCAAGCTTTGAAGCTAGAATTCTATCCATTGCTGTAGGAGCTCCACCACGTTGCACATGCCCGAGTATTGTAACACGCATTTCATTTTGCTCTTTTTTTGTCAGATATGGTTTTAGCTCTTCTGCAACTTTTTCAGCCGGCGCTACACCCTCTGCGCAAATTACAATGTCATGAAGTTTGCCATTTTCAAAACGCTGGGCTATATGGGCGCCCATCTCTTCAATGTTATATCCACGCTCAGGAATTAAAAGCCCATCTCCTCCTCCTGCCATGCAGGCGTAAAGGGCTAAATAACCGGCATCTCTTCCCATCACTTCAATAATATAAGTTCTTTCGTGCGAGGTTGCTGTATCTCTTATTTTAGACACAGCATCTAAGATTGTATTAAGTGCTGTATCAAACCCAATCGTAAAATCCGTTCCCGAGATATCATTATCGATCGTTCCTGGAAGCCCTATAACTTTAATTCCGTGTTCCTTGTAAAGCATATCCGCACCACGGTAGGAACCGTCACCACCAATAACTATAAGCCCTTGAATCCCGTGTGCTTTAAGATTCTCAGCCGCCTTTGCTCTGCCTTCAACATTTCTAAAATCCTCACAACGTGCACTTAAAAGAAATGTGCCTCCACGGTCGATAATTCCGCCTACTTCTTTACTCGTCAGCCGAAAAATATCATTGTTGATAAGACCTTGATAACCTCGTCGAACACCATAGACACTCATTCCAAATGCAAAAGCTGCTTTACATACTGCTCTTATTGCAACATTCATTCCTGGCGAATCACCGCCGCTTGTTAACACTGCAATCGTTTTGATTTCTAGTGAATCTTCCACTTATCCTCCTTTGGAAATATTTTGTATAAAATATTTTGTATTTATGGTTATTATATCTCACTTAGATTAATTTTTCAATCTTTTTGTAAAATATTATTAATTTTTTTAAAAAATCATTTTATTTTCTCGTGGACAGCACTTAAAATTATCCCTGTTGCAACAGATACGTTAAGTGAATTAACATTCCCACTCATAGGAATGGTTACTGTAAAATCTGCCTTTTCCTGAACTTTTTTTCTTATTCCAAATCCTTCGCTTCCTAGTAAAATAACTGATTTAAAACTATACTTTTCTTCTAAATATGTTTTGCTTCCTTCCGTATCAATGCTATACACCCAATATCCGACTTTTTTAAGTTTCTCAATCGCTTGGGAAAGATTATTTACATAACAAATAGGAATATGACTGATCGCTCCAGTAGAGGTTTTAATTGTTGTTTCCGTAACACGTGCACGTCCATGTTCGGGCAAAATAATAATATCTACACCAAATGCATCAGCACTTCGAATAATAGCACCTAAATTTCTAGGATCCTGTACCTGATCTAAAATTAACACGATGGATTTGTTTTTCGAAATACTCTCGTGCACAAACACTTCAAATTCCATAAGTTTTAACTCTTCATCAACAATGGCTGTTATTCCATCTTGATTTTTCGAACGTTTCTTAACGTACTGAATCGTTATCCCTTTTTTTTCAGCTAACTCTTCTATTTGAATTTTTCTTGAATGTTTAATATTTTCGTAAATCTCTATGAGCGTCATTTTCTTCTCACTTTTAATATACTCTATAACAGCATTAGCTCCTTCAACTATCATTATTATACCTCATCTTCTAGTCTAACACGTGTTATTTTTGCACCAAGTTTTGTCAATTTCTCTTCAAATTTGTCATAACCTCTATCGATGTGGTAAATTCTTCGAACCAAGGTTTCGCCCTCGGCCATAATACCGGCAAGGACTAGTGAGGCTCCTGCGCGAAGGTCTGATGCCATTACTTCCGTTGCAGAAAATTTTTCTACGCCACCTTTGATAAATGCTGTGTGACCCTCAATATGAATATGAGCTCCTAACCGCTCTAATTCAGGAACATGCATAAAACGATTTTCAAAAACCGTTTCAGCCACTGTGCTCTCGCCATTAACCATCGCCATTAGAATCATTATTTGTGATTGTAAATCTGTAGGATACCCCGGATGTGGCATCGTTTTAATGTTGACAGGTTTTAAGTTTTTTAAATCTGCTTCGATATGTAGCTCTTCATCAATTTCCGTAAACACTACACCCATTTTTTCTAAAACTTCATAAAATTTCTCAATATGTTCTCTGACAGCACCTTTAACTATGATACTCCCGCCTTGCAGTATAGATGCAATGATAAATGTACCTGCTTGAATTCTATCATTAATTACTCGATGCTTGGCACCGTGAAGGTGGTCTACACCTTCAATAACAATCGTACTACTTCCTGCACCTATTATTTTAGCACCCATCGCATTCAAGAAATTTGCTAAATCCTCTATCTCAGGTTCACGTGCTGCATTCTCAAGTATCGTTGTTCCTTCTGCAAGAGTTGAAGCCATCATAATATTTTCGGTCGCGCCTACACTTGGAAAATCTAAAATTATCTTAGTTCCTACGAGTTTATCAGCTTTTGCTTCAACATATCCATGCTCAATTACAATTTTAGCACCTAATTTTTCAAACCCCTTTAAATGATAGTCTACCGGTCTTGCGCCAATAGCACACCCTCCAGGAAGCGAAACTCTTGAGTGTCTTTCTGATGCCAGAATTGGACCCATTACCAAAAACGAAGCTCTCATTTTCTTTACTAAGTTGTAAGGTGCTTCAATACCAGTTAACCCTGGGTTTATAATGACTAAGTGATTTGGATTTTCCCAGTGAATTTCTAATCCAAAATGCGCTAACAGTTCTATCATTGAGTGAATATCTTTTAGGTTTGGAACATTTTCTAGATCAAAACGCCCTTTTGCAAGTAGCGTAGCCGCCAAAATTGGAAGGGCAGAATTCTTTGCCCCTCCAACTTCAACAATTCCAGAAAGTTTTGATCCGCCTTCAATCTTGTATGCGTATCCCATTTAATTTCTTTCCTCCAATTTTTTCGCTTTTAAATATTTCTTGTAGTTTAGATTATACAGTATAGTATATATCGCAGGAGCAAGAATTACAATATACAACATTTCAAATAGAAGACCAAATATGATTGCCACGGCCATTCCTGCAAAGAGTTGACCGCCACCAATCCATAGAGGAATCATTCCAAGAATTGCGGTTAGTACCGTAATGGTCACTGGTCTTGTTCTTCTTACGATAGATTCAACAAGCGCTGCATTATGGTCTCCGCCATTATGATGCAACTCAATGTCGATTCTATCGATCAGCACAATAGCATGGTTCAGTATGATTCCGACCAGAGAAAGTACCCCAAGCATTGGCATAAATCCAAACGATTGCCCTGTTATTAGAAATCCTATAATTACACCGATAATACTAAATGGTAGTATTAAGAAGAGTGTGATTGGCTTTCTAAATGAGTTGAATTTAACCATAAGCAGTGTAAAGATAATAAAGATTGTAATTGGCATACCTGCTGCAATCGAACCTGACGATTGAGAGCTGTTCTGCTGATCTCCTCCAATTTGCCAGAAAATTCCTTGGCTCTTCCACTCAGCTTCATTAGCATGAACAGCTACAAGTACTTTGTTTAAAATATCTGTTGGTGTAACATTTCCCGATGCATTGGCATAGGCGGTAACACAATCAAATCCACTGTAGTGCTGAATTTGCTCATATACAAAACTTGTATCAATGGTTGCAACTTGATTAAGTGGTACATAAGTATTTTGTGTGCTCGAATACAACATAGTGGTATCAAGTGTATTTACTTCACTACCTGTTTTTAATCCTCGAAGTGCAATTGGTACCGTCTGCTCAGTAATATAGTAATCTGTTATCGGAAGTCCACCATAATTCATTTGAAGCGAATATCCAACGTCTTGACTACTAATACCTAAATCTCTTAACTTATCTTGATTCAAATTAATATTAAATTGCGGTGTTGGATTACCCCAGTTATCGCCTACATCCACAGCACCTGGAATATTAGCCATTACTGACTGAAGTTGGATTGATGCAGCTTTAAGCGCTTCCTTATTTTCTCCAAGTAAGCGAATTTCAACATCATGATCTGCTGGAGGCCCAAGCGTTAGCCTTTCAATGGTAATCTGACCACCTGGAATTTCTTGAGCTCCATATTGACGTAGGTCACCCATCACTTTGTCCATATTTTTTGTATTAGCAAGGTTAATGATGACTGTAGCTTCATTTGATGAATTTGAGGTTGGACTGTAGGTTAGTGTGAAACGTGGGGCATCACTTCCTACAAAGCTGGTCCAATTGGTTACACCATTCGGCCGTTTTGATGATTGCTTTAAATTATCAGAAATGTATTTATTCAATCCCTCAATAACATCATTTGTTCCATATACCGAAGCATTATTCTCTAGCTGAACCTTAAAAATAATTGTTGCATTATCTGCATAAGGGAAAAACACCTGTGGAATATATTTCCAAAATGGCAGTACAATGACAAGAGCTAAAACAAATACCCCCACCACTCTCCAAGGGTGTGACAGTAGTTTATAATTAAACGCACGATATTTCTTATAAAACGGCGTGTTATATAAATCTTCTCCCTTATGTTCCTTTAAAGAAGTTTCTACTTTCACAACTTGAGTTGCTTCATTCGTTTTTTTCTTTTTACCGAACCGTTTTTTCTTTGGCTCAAGTAATTTCTTCTCATTAAAGTATTTTACAAACAGCACCGGTATACATGTTGTTGCAATAAACCACGAGCAAACAAGAGTCAGTGTGATTACAATGAATAGGTCCGCTGTATATTGCCCCGCACTTGTTGGTGACAAAAATATTGGTAAAAATGTGGCTGATAGGCAAAGTGTTGATACAATAAGTGGAACCCATACTTCATTTACCGACTCTAAGATGGCTGTTTTCTTATCCATTCCTTCTTCAACCTTAACAATGGCACCTTCGACGACAACAATTCCGTTATCGACGAGAATTCCGAGAGCAATCATAAGTGCTGATAAAGATACCTGGTTAATCGTTACGCCTAATATTGACATAAAGGCAAATGTTGCAAATATCGTAAGTGGAATAATTGAAGCAATCAACACACCGCCACCTATTCCAACGAAGATAATTACCGATGCACATACAATAACAATCGCTTCAATCAGGTTTTCTAAAAATGCTGAAATACTTTCTTTCGTGGTTGTTGCTTCAAAAAACACTTGATGAAATTGCATTCCTTGAGGTAAAGCCTTTGTATTAAAATAACTGGTTAAATTTTTACCTAAATTTAAGATGTTTCCTCCAGGAGCAAGAGAAATTGAAAAAAGCATTGCTGGCTGACCGTTGTAATATGTCGCTGTTGTTGGAGGATCTTGATATGTCTCCTCTACATCTGCAATATCTTTTAGCTCAATCGTTTGACTTTGTCCTGGTATTCCAATGACGGTATTTCTAATTTGATCCACCGTTGCATAGTCCCCTGAAGGATTTAGATTGATTTGGTTGCCACCAATATAAAGAATTCCACTTGGAACAACTACGTTCTCTGTCGTAAGAATTTGAGCTATTAAGTAAGGATTTAATTTTAAATTTGCCATTTTATCCATATCAAATTTAATATAAATCGTTTTTTGAAGTTCACCTTGATTTTGAACTTTACCTACTCCAGGTATCATGCCTAATTCACGGGTGATTTGATCTGCTTGTGTTTTTAGATCTCCATTGTTATATCCTTCACCTGTCAGAGCATATACAGACCCATATACATCACCGAAGAAGTCATTAATAACGGGACCAATGATACCTTTCGGCAGCCCATTACTTTGCTCTAACATCTCCATATAGCGTCTCATCCATGTCCACTCTTCTTGAAGTGTAGCCCCTTCTGAGTACTGAGCTAGAACGTTAACATAAACCGTTGACATGCCATCTTGAGATGTACTGTTAGTATACCAAAGCCCTGGTAAGTTTTGAAGTTGCTTTTCAATAGGAGCGGTGATACGGTTTTCAACTTGCGCCGCTGTTGCTCCTGGATAATATGTCACAATTACAGCCGTTCCAACTGAAAATGTTGGGTCCTCTGCTTTTGGCATCATAATATATCCGATTGTTCCAGCTAGCATAATTACAACCATTACCCATACAATTATCCGTGTCTTTTTTAAAGAAAATTTTGTTAAAAACATAGTCTAATCCTCCTTTACTAAAGGAGTTACAATCTGACCATCGTTAATACTATAAGTTCCTGCCGCAACAATTTGCTGCCCTTGTCGCAATGCGCCTTTAACGATATAACCGCTTGGCATTGCTTTTTGAATATCCACTGGAATAAACTGTAACTTCAAATTACTAGAACCTGAAATTGAATTAACTCCAAACACGCCCGTTTGATTATTAATTTTTGTTACCGAAGTGTTTGGAACTAAGAATCCTGACCCACTTATATTAGACATGTATTTATTTGGGATATTGAAAGTTACGTTTAATGTCATTCCTATCACAACATCTTTTGGGGGTTTTACTAAATTCACTCTTATTTGGTATGTGTTACCCACACCTGTCGGAACATTGCTGATACTTTGAATCACACCATTAAAATTTTCACTACCATTTTGAATTTGAACCGATTGCCCAACCTTTACATTTTGAACGGTATCAATTGGCACTCCAACAAATACTTGGTAAGTCGTATTCGCACTTGTCATAACAAATACAGGTGTCCCTGCCGCTACATTCGTCCCCTGATCAACAAGTTGAACTGAAATCGTCCCTGTAAATGGCGCTGCTAGCTGTGTATAGCTTAATTGGTTTTGCAGTACCCCGATTTTCTTTTGAACCGAAATCACTTCATTTTGAGCATATTGATATTGCGCTGTGGCATTATCAAGTGACGCTGCCGAAGCATCGCCTTGTGCATAAAGCTGCTGAGCACGAATTAAGTCACTTTTTGCATTTTGTGCTTGCGCTTTCGCTTGCTGTAAATTTGCTTGAGCGCTTTGTAGTTGTAACTCATAGTTACTTGGATCAAGTGTCGCTAGAATTGTTCCCGATTTTACAAAATCTCCTTGACTAACATACATATTTGTAATATTTCCATCTACCTTAAAACTTACATTAGATTGTGTCGTTGCCTGAACAATTCCGTTATATGTGTACTGCTGTAAGCTTCCTGACATTCCAACTGTAGTTAACTTTACAATAGAAACATCTTTTGCAGGTTCTGTTTTTTTCCCACACCCTCCTAAAACAGAGAGTGCAATCAGTGTTGCCCCCGTTACATATCCGATTTTTTTCATCTTCTTCCCCCTATTTTTGAGAATTCACAGTTTGTAAGCTTCCTGAAACTGCTTGGTTTAAATTTTGAATAAATTGTTGATTTTCTGCTGATGTTTTCTCCATACTCATCCATGTAATTGAGCGTTCAAGAGCATAATAATTACTTTGAAGCGTATATTTTGCATCTGCTACATTTTGCTGGGTTTGAAACTCAAGATTTTGCGCATCGAGTAAATCTAGCATCGTTGCCACACCATTTTGATACGTATTCATAACCAATTGTAGGTTTTTTATTGCTGTGATATTGGCTTCTTGAGATTTTGTATAGTTAATGCTTCCTGTTTTTAAATTTTGAAGCGCATATGCAACATTTTGTTGAATAAGATTAATTGCAGCGAGTTTTTTAGTTTGCATCGCTTGCAAAGTGGCATTTGCCCCTGCATATTCTGCCACATGACCACCACTGCTAAAGAGTGGAAGTGACGCTTGAACACCAATATTCCAATATCCTTTTGGCCCACTGCCCATGTTAGCAACGGCCTGCTGCGTTTGTGGAGAAAATGATCCAATTAAATTATTAAATCCATTTGGATAACTTGCATTTGACTCCCAGAAATTATAGTTGTAGCCCCCAAAAGCGGCTACAGTTGGAATGAAAAATTGTTGAAATTGAAAATCTTTACTGCTTTGACTCGAATCAATATATTGGTTCAATTGCTGAATTTCATAAGAATTAGCAATGCCTACTTGCACTAAATAATTTTGAAGTTTTTGGTAAACTAACATATTCGTCAAATAAGGCGTAATCGCTATAAGTAACTCGTTGCTCTGAACGTCTTGTAAATTATATGTTGTTGTAATGCTTACATTCATGACCGTATCTAAGTTTTGCATCGCAATATTGTAAGTCGCTTTTGCTTGCTCATACTGATTTGAATCTAAAATGTATTTACTTTCCCAACGATAAATTTCCATATTTGAAGTACTTCCGACATTCGTTTTAACTTTAGCTGCATTTAAATTCTGCTTAGAAAGCTCCATATTCGAGCGTGATACTTTCACCAATGCTTGTGATTTAAGCACATTCAAATATGCGTCAATGGTTCCGACAATTGTATTCTCTATTTGAATTTGACTTTGAAGTTGAGAGGCTTTGTAAGTATTACTTTGAACCGCATAGTTTAAATTAACTTCGGGGCTATAGAGCACTTGAGTTAAATTTACTCCACCACTAAAACTTTGTTGTCTTTGTACACCAAAAGTGCTTTGCGCTGCAGCAGGATCCATTGCGAGTCCCGTCAATGTTGCATTTACTTGTGGAAAATATAAGCTTCCCGCAGTAGCTGCAGCAGATTTAGATGCTTGAGTTTGATAGTTTTGCGCCTTTATATCTAAATTATTTGCAAGGGATATTTGAATAGCTTGTTCTAGCGTCAAAGGTTGCTGCTGGCTATTGTCAATCATTGTTGCACTTTCCATAGAAGCAAACGTTGGGGCTTTTTGCTGTGAATTTATCAACGCCTGATTATAATACACTGAAGCTTTTTGGTAGATTTGATTCTTCACATATACCGAAGGATCTTGATATTGAAGTAGATTTTGTACATTTATAGCAGTCGATGCCGCATACGGCGCTATTATACTTGCCCCTAAAAACCCTGAATAGAGTAAATTAGGGTCAAAGTTTTGAGGCAGAACTGCAAATGTCGGTATGTTCTTTTGATTCAATATCGTCAGGAGCGACGAAGCGTCTGAGGCTGAGAATGTCACAAATGGTGAAAACAGAACGCCTTGTGTTGCAGAAATTTCATCAATTAAATTGCTATCTTTATCTCCTACGACCTGTACTTTGGCCGACAATTTGGACACATTCACGTAATTTTGGTAAAGTTGAACGGTCGCACTCGGCACCACCAATGTTATTGTCGTCAAATTAAGTGCTTTTGAAAACGTATTTATGGCACTATCCACAGCAAATCCATTTACTGTGATCACTCTCGTTGGCGTTTGTGTTCCTTTTGTGAGTGACCCCGAAATATCTACCGGCACATTAAAATTCATATTTGATGCAATACTCGACCCTAATGGACCAACAATAATAAGTGCATCTAATTTTTTAGCATTCGCACTGGTCAAAACGCTTTGTAGTGATGTCGCACTTCCTGAAGCGGTAAAAATATTTTGTGGTAAAATTTCAGCTTTATCAGTTTGGTACGTAAAACCATCTTTTAAGCTTGATTGTAAACTCGTTACTATCCCTACATTTGCAGAATTTGAGTTATCGAAAACAATCCCCACTTCATACATCTTGGCTAAACTAATTACTGATAACCCAAATAGTACTGCAGATGAAAGACCAATATAGTACCCTTTTCCCATATTTCCTCCACTTTCACTAAATTTAATTTCTTATGTTTTTTAAATAGCTAATTACACTTATAATTATATTAACAAAACCAGTATTTAGCAAGTGGTTTTTTCACACTTTGGTCATACTTGTTCTGAAAATGTTTTTGACATTAATATCTACACCACTTTAACTTTTCTAAACGTTTGTAATCAACGCAATCATTTATACGCATTTGTTTTGAATAATCGCCTTCTTTTTAAATCAACATTAATATTTTTCTAGGAATTTTAGTTGAAATTATGATATAATTTGATAAATATTATTGAAAAATTAGGAGGTCATTTGGAAAAATTTGATTTTATAAATAGTGAAATCTTTTTTCGTGAAAAATGGAAAAATAATAATGCTTTTAAACAATATACAGCGGTAGCTGGAAAAGAAAATTATTATGTTTTAGAAATGCTCCCCTATCCCTCTGGAAAGCTTCATATGGGACATGTAAGAAATTATACCATTGGAGATGTCGTCGCAAGGTATAAAACCATGAATCACTTTAATGTGCTTCACCCTATGGGATGGGATTCTTTTGGTCTCCCTGCGGAGAATGCCGCTATTCAAAATGGCTCACATCCCGCAGTGTGGACGTTTGCGAATATTGAAAATATGAAAAGACAATTAAATCTTTTAGGCTTTTCATATGATTGGGAGAGAGAAATTGCAACCTGTACCCCTGAGTACTATCGTTGGAATCAATGGCTTTTTATTAAAATGTTTGAAAAAGGGCTCGCATACAAGAAAAAAGCCAGTGTAAATTGGTGCCCACACGACAAAACCGTTTTAGCGAATGAGCAAGTTGAAAATGGATGCTGTTGGAGATGTGGAACGAATGTGATTCAAAAAGATTTAGAACAGTGGTTTTTCAAAATAACAGATTATTCTGAAGAACTTCTTCAAGATTTAAGCCTTCTTGAGGGCGGTTGGCCTGATAAGGTTCTCGCAATGCAAAAAAACTGGATAGGGAAAAGTCAAGGCACTCAAGTGGATTTTACTTTAGAGGGCAGCGATTCAAAAATTCCTGTATTCACTACGCGCCCCGATACACTTTATGGAGTAACTTATGTTGTGTTAGCTCCCGAACATCCTCTGGTATCACATATTCTTTCAATCAACCCTTCTATTAAAGCGGGCGTTGAAACAATGAAAAGTGAAGATCGATTTGAGCGTTCTAGTGAGTTTTCTGAAAAACATGGCCTTTATACAGGCCAAAATGTTATCAATCCAATTAATGGCGAGTCCGTCCCACTGTGGATTGGAAACTATGTTCTAATGGATTATGGAACAGGTGCGGTTATGGCGGTTCCAGCTCATGATACACGTGATTTTCAATTTGCAAAAAAATATTCCTTAGAAATAAAAGTAGTCATTCAAAATAGTAATAACTCTCTGTGCGCTACTTCGATGGAAACGGCTTACACCGAAGAGGGAACTTTAGTGAATTCTGCACAGTTTTCAGGACTTCAAAATCGCGAAAGTATTGAAAAGTTTACATTACATCTTTCAGAAATAAGGGCTGGAGATTTTACCACAAAATACAAACTACGTGATTGGCTTGTTTCACGTCAAAGATACTGGGGGACCCCTATCCCATTTGTTTACTGTGAAAATTGTGGAATGGTGGCAGAAAAACTTGAAAATCTTCCAATCGCACTTCCTCAAGATATCGAGTTTACCGAAAATGGGAATCCTTTATCCACTTCTGAAAGTTTTATGAACTGTAGTTGCCCTAAATGTGGCAAAAGCGCAAAACGCGAAACAGATACCATGGATACCTTCGTTGACTCTTCTTGGTATTATTTTAGATATATTACTCCTCATGAAGATAACGCAATGTTTGGAGATAGTGTCAACAAATGGATGCCTGTTAACCAATATATCGGAGGGGTAGAACATGCTGTGCTTCACCTACTTTACGCACGGTTTTTCACAAAAGTCCTAAGAGATATTGGAATGGTCACACACGCAGAACCCTTTACAAATCTTTTAACTCAAGGTATGGTACTTTCAAATTCTTATTTCTGCCCCGACTGTAAACTTTATTTTAATTTAACCGAATTAAACGAACGCAAAACATGCCCAAAATGCAATTTGCCGCTTACAGTTAAAATGGAGAAAATGTCTAAATCAAAAAATAATGGCATTGATCCTGAAAGAATTATTTCTGAATTCGGTGCCGATGCTGCAAGACTTTTTATCTTATTTGCTGCACCACCTGAAAGAGAGCTTGAATGGAGTGAAAATGGACTTATGGGGGCATCGCGTTTTCTATCAAAATACTGGAATTTCATTCAAGAAAACTTAAATGTGTACCAAAATATTGATTTTATCTCCGTTGAAACACTTTCGTCCTCAGGAAAAGACCTTCTTAAAAATCTTCATAAAACCATCAAAAAAGTAACGCGTTCTATTGAGGATAATTTCCATTTCAATACTGCTATCGCATGTGTTATGGAGTATTTGAATCTCGTTTCAAGTTTGAAAAGTTCACTTTCGACTGAGGAAGATAAAAAACTTATTTTTCATATTATGAAAAACTTAACCCTTCTACTTCAACCTTTTGTACCATTTATTACAGCTAAAATTTTTATAGATTTAGGTTATACGCAAGATATTCATACCATTGACTGGCCTAAATACAAGGAGTCCCTTACCGTTGATAACATCGTTAAAATGGGGGTTCAAGTAAATGGTAAACTTCGCGGTGAACTTGAAATTGCTGCAGATGCAAGCGAAGAAGTTATAAAATCTGAAGCGCTTAAAATAGACAAAGTTGGCAAATATCTCGAAAACGTAGAAATTATAAAAATTATCATTATAAAAAAACGCATCGTAAATATTGTCATCAAATAGAAAAAGAGCTGAACAATTAACTGTTCAGCTCTTTTTCAATAATTTTGAGGCACATAGGCAACGCATTCACCACTTGAAATTTTAACCGCTTGAACTCGTGTGACTTCCAAAGAAAGTTTTTTGTTCTCACTGACAATAGCTTGTAGCTGTGCGCATACTGATGGGGTAATATTCAACTGTATCCCATTACTTACAATGCAACCTTTTCCATTTTTAATACTGGCCACAAGAGTATATTTACCTGGTTTTTTAGGGCATAGTGTCAAAACGTCATTAAACTCATTTATAATATTTCCATTATCATCCATTGAGCTTGTGTTATAAACTATTTGATTCACAATCACAAAATTAGAAAGTTCACTAAAACTAACATCATTATTATTTAAATTCTGATTTACGTTTAATTGAATTATTGGTAGTGCAACAAAATCTCGATTAACCGTGTTATTAAAGATAGATAAATTGGCTACAACAGTTGTAATCACTGGGGCTTTATTTGTAGCAATCAAGCTCGCCTCAATAGATAAAAACATAAAACACAAAACTGCGTAAGAAAGCATTTTTTTCATTGATTGCTCCTTTAATATATCTTTTCCTTAATTTATTATAGTTGAAAAATATAGAATTACTGTGAACATTTCTTAATATTACATCAATTATTTAACTTTTTCAATATTTATGATATAATTTAGGTAACTTATTTTAGGAGGCTCATTGAAACGTTCACTATTATTTCTCACACCTTTTAGCATCATTTTACTGCTTACCGGGTGTAAAAGTATTCCAATGCAAGATGACGGAACTAATAATTTCAAATCTGCCGTTTTAAAATCTTCGCCATCCATATATGATGATGGAACCAATGCTGCTATCAACCAACTCATTATGAATAACTTGCCAAAAACTGCAAAAATTTCATCTCCTACATCAAAAAGTATTACAAAACCTAAAATAGGTCAATCAGTAAGTGGCTCCGCAATCGTCTCAAAACCGAAAAATGCTGGCTCAACTTATATACCACCAAAAGTGGTAACTCCAACCGTAACCTCTTCACAATTTTTCTATCCAATTGCGAGTCCAGGTGTTCAAACTGTTAAAAATGGTGGTATAGACTTTACAGTACCTTCATCAACGCCTGTTTATCCTTCTGCAACCGGTGTGGTTATTTTTGCAGGGACTAAGGATTCATTTGGAAATGCTGTATTTATTTATAACGACAACAACTATATAACTATTTTTTATAACCTTGCTACAATCAATGTTTCTAAAGGGGATTATGTGGGAGATTTCACAAAATCCATCGGAACCGCTAGTGGGACTTTTCACTTTGAAATTCGTCAAAAAACGGATACTGGCATTACTGTCATGAATGCATCCAAAATGCTCGTCTCTCGTACTTTAATACCCCAAAACTAATTATTAGGAGGCTCTCACATGTCAAAAGAACACTCAATGGATATCGTATCCAAAATCAACGTACAAACGCTTAGGGATATTATTCAAACGACCAAACGTACCGTTACCAACCGCTTCGACTTAAAAGATAAAGCCAATCAAGTCGATTATAACGAAAAGGATGAAAAGCTTGAACTTACAGGCGTCTCTAACATCTCTATCAACTCCATTGTAGAAATTTTCAAAGCAACGTGCATCAAACAAAACCAATCTATCAAAGCTTTCGATTTTGGAGATATTCTTCCTGCTGCTGGAGCTACTGTGAAGATGAGTGCCAAGATAAAACAAGGCCTCGATAGTGATACCATCAGAAAAATAAATGAGATGGTGAAAGAGTCTGAAATTAAAGTAAAAACTACCAACCAAAAGGATCAAATCCGTGTGGTTAGCAAGAGCATTGATGACTTACAGCTTGTCATTCGCCTAATACAAAGTAGCGAGAAACTTGACCTAGCTATACAATTTGATAATTTGAAATAATTTCTGCTTGATATTTCACACTATTTCTGATATAATAGTTAAGTTAATGAATTATGGAGGTGAACCCAATGAAAAGATGCGCTGTTTGCGGTAAAAGTGTTATGTATGGAAATCAAATTAGTCACTCTCACCGTTTAACTAGAAGAGTTTGGAAACCAAATCTTCAATCTGCAACTATCATCTTGGACGGCGAAAAAGTAAAAACTTCAGTATGTACTAAGTGCTTAAAAACTGTAGCTAGAGCCTAAACCTTTTTTGATGATAGAATAATTAAATTTATATGCATATAAATAGACCAAAGCAATTGCTTTGGTCTATTTTATTTTTGGATATATTATATTATGAAAAATAGAGAGAACCGGTACTATTTAATTCTGATACTGCTGTCGATTAATATTTTCACCTCTTGTGGCGTAATGTTTTTCATACACTCAAAATGTTTTTTAGGACACTCCCTATCCCCGTGAAGAGAACAAGGTTGACACACAACATTGGCTTGTAGTAAAATTTCACGCTGAGTAAAGGTAAACATATTGGGATCCGTTGGCCCAAAGAAGACAAATACGTTTCTTTTAAGTGCCCGTGCGATGTGAAATAGTGCCGAATCATTGCACACAACAAATTTTGCATTTGAAATCACAGCACCACTCTCTTTCAAACTAAATTTTCCGCATAAGTTTTCAACATGTAAAATTTTCTCTCTTGCAAGCAGAGGTTCTAGCACACTAAAATCTTTGCGGTCTCCAACAAATTTTACGGGTATATTAGATAATTTTGCTAACTCCATAAAATAGCTCACCGGCCACTTCTTCGTCTCCTTAGACGCTCCAATTGCCATAACGCAATACTCCCCATTTGGAATTTTCTCTTTATCCTTTTTTGATATAAAAAACTCTAACTCCTCTCCGATATTTTCTACGCCTAAAGAGCTCACTGCACCAAAATAATTATTCACAATAGACCCATTCACATGGTACTTTATCATCTTCATCTTAACAAACACTGTCTTCCAAAGGGAACGCTTCTTATACCTGTAAGTTGGCTTTCCTAAGAATTTTGCTACCAACTTAGACCGTATTTTCGCATGTAAATCCACAACACAGTCATACTCTTTAGATAGATTACTACTCACAAACTTTTTAATTCCAGACTTTCCTTTATAGTGCTCTTTATCAAATAAAATCACCTTACTTACACTATCAATACCTAGAATTGCCTCTTCAAATTGTTTTAATACTAAAATATCTATCTCAGCCGAAGGAAACTTTTGACTTAGAGCCCTCAAAATAGGTGTGGTCAAGATAATATCTCCAATAGAACTAAACCTTATGACTAGAATTTTTTTCATCTTGCACCTCGCTTAATGCCTTTTCAATTTCTAAAAGCACTCTTTCAGGTGTAATATTTCTCATACACTCAAAATGACCCTTAGGACAGCTTTCGCCACCATGCAGGCCACACGGTCTGCACTCCACGTTCAAATCTTCTAAAACAATGCTATTTTCACTCCAAGGGTAGAAACCTAATTCCTTTACCGTTGCACCAAATATAGCAATTACCTTTGCTTTTGTGGCCGAAGCAAAATGAATTGGAGAGCTATCATTACTCACCACTACATCACACCGCCGAAATATCTCATACACCTCTAAAAGTGAGGTGTGCCCCATCAAATCTATCACATTTTCATGATTTTTAGAGATATCAAGCAAACTCTCCTCTTTACCCCCAATTAAAAGTACTTGCACCTCTTTTTTTGAAAGCAGTTCAAGAAGTGCGGATACATACTCCATCGGCCACTGTTTTGTGAACCATTTACTTCCTGGCGCTAGGGCAATAAGAGGCTTCCTGTCATCAACGTGATTTTTCATAAATAGTTGGTCCACACCCTGTTCTAAGGTAAAACACCCATAAAGTTTAATCGGCGTTTTTCTCTCTTTAAAATCTTCAAACCTCAGTAACCGTTCTACCTCATGGACTCCCTTGATATAGGGAACTTTTTGTGTAAGCATCCAACTGCCTCCACTCACATCATATCCAATTCGTTCAGGAATTTTAGCAAATTTAGCAAGTGCAACACTTCTAAGATAACGATGAAAAATGTAAGCCCTATCAAAATGGTATTTTTTCAGTCGCTCAGACATCCTTAAAAATCCCTTTAATCCTTTATGCTCTCCCCTTTTATCATAAACAATCACCTCTTTGATATGTGGATTGTTTGCAAGCACTTGTGCGCCTAATTTTGTGGTTACATAGTATATTTCCGCCGATTTATCGTTTGCGTATAAACTCTCAATAAACGGTGTAGATAGGATAATATCTCCTATAAAGGCGGTATGAATAATGAGCAGCTTCATGACTTTAATCTCCTTGATCTAAAAAATGCGATCTTAACAATCTTTTTTACTTTAAATTTTTTCAAGCTCTCTTCCAGCTCTCTCATCGTTGCGCCAGAAGTATATATATCGTCCACAATGGCAACAATTTTTTCTTTTAACGCTTTCCCATCTACTATTTCAAATGCCCCTGAGATATTGGCTTTTCTATCCTATAACTAGTGAAAATTGTGCATCGAATTAGTATTTTCGCTACGTCTAATTTTCATATAAGGGTATTTCAACGCTTTTATAATCTCTTCGACTTGGTTGAACCCGCGTGCGTTTTCACGCTTCTCATGAATGGGAACGGGAATAATCACCTCTATCTTTTCGCTGGCCAGTACATCTAAAAGTTTGTACCTAAAGAGCCGGGAATAAATGGTTGAAATATCTTTAATACTCCCGTATTTGTATTTGAAAATAAGGGATTTTAAATGGTCGTTGTAGGGAAGAAAAAAGTATAGATCTCCCTCTTTTTTTATGCTTGAGACGCGCTCAATTTCCGAAAAACACTTTTCGCAAATATCATACTCTCGCTCATTTAAAGGTTTTGAACACACCGCACAAGTAGATTTGAAAAATATTTTCTTCATATCTTTTAGAAACATGCTAACCTCCTATTGTTTCCTCATACCCCTCAAACATATTCTTAACCCACTCTATTTTTTCGCTGTCAATGGCAATGAGATCAAAACGATAATTTTCATAACGATGGTTTTCTAAATAGGTCATTCCTGCAAGATAGATGCGCTTCATCTTAGTTTTTGTTACCGATTCTAAAGCAGTTCCAAATGTTATGCTTTTGCGGTACTTCACCTCAACAAATAGAAGCGTGTCGCCCTCTTTTGCAATGATATCTATTTCTCCCACTTTAGCAAAATAGTTTCTCTGTATTATTTCAATGCCATGTGACTCTAAATAGAAAACAGCCTTTGACTCTCCAAACGCGCCAACATCTCTTTTTGACACACAGCCTCCCCTAAGAGTTTTTTCAAAAATGTTGTCCTATGAATCGACGTGATACCATACTTATCAATGGCTTCACAGTGTACTTTCGTCCCATACCCTTTATGCTTTTCTATTCCATACTCTGGATACTCCTTGGCAAGTGAAACCATGATATGATCTCGGGCTACCTTTGCTACAATAGACGCTGCAGCGATGTGAAGACTTTTAGAATCCCCCTTTACCACCGCCTCTTGAGAATAGTCACATTTCGGAAGTGTCTTATTGCCATCTATCAGTAGTAACTCTTCACCAGTATAAATTTTATCCACCGCACGTTTCATTGCAATAAATGTCGCTTGTAAGATATTGTATTTATCAATCTCCTCTACACTTGCAATCCCGATGCCCACTTTAGCATGTTTCAATATGTGAGGAAATAATAGCTCTCTCTTTTTTTCTGTGAGTTTTTTAGAATCATTCACTTCATCAAAAATCTCTAGATACTCTGAAAGTATCACTGCAGCTGCGACCACAGGTCCAGCGAGAGGCCCACGACCGGCTTCATCTATTCCAATAACTATTTCACCATTTTTCTGATACGCTCTATCAAACTGCCATAATGGATTCATCTAAAACCCCTTAAAATCTTTTTTTATATTATAACATAAGAATGGCGAGTGTGTCTGGGTAGGTGTGAAAAAACAAACAAATTGCATACAAATTAATTATTTGCTTTTGGCGTAAATCTACATTAATCTCCATAAGTCGACATTGATCCGAGTTCTAGATTTTACGTTTTATCCGTATTTAGCGAAGCTACCTGAAGCTAGTAATACATCAAAAATAAGAGGTACTCAGTCGAATACCTCTTTTGTTTTATAGTAGTGGTGATAACAGTTTGTAAACCCCTTCAAAAAAGCGTGTTCTCTTACTTCTTTGTTTCCATTCTTCCAAGCCAAATTCTACCGATTTTGCAAAATCCTCTTCAAAATGTGCTTCAAGCTCTTTCACAATATCTTCGTTATAAGCCACAGCATTAACTTCGTAGTTTACCAGTAGACTTCGTATATCCATATTGGCTGTCCCCACTGAGGCAATACCCGTATCAACGATCATAACCTTTGCATGAATAAATCCGTTGTCATAAGCAAAAATTCTCACTCCCGCTGTAAGAAGCTCTTCCACATTTCCACGGGTTCCTACAAAGGCCGATTTATGATCAATACGGTTTGGAATAATAATTCGCACATCTATTCCAGAGTATGCTGCCATTTTCAAAGCACTACGAATCGTTTCTGGCAGAATGAGATATGGCGTTGTAAACCAAATTCGGTTTTTTGCATTGCTTATGTGATAAAAATATTGGAAAAAGATACATTTTCCTACTGTATCAAGACCACTATATACCAGTTGCATTCTAAAATGTGTCAACTCTGCCCGTTCACTCTCGGTAATATGGGGAAAATATTTCTCTCCAAAAAGATTTTCGTTAAGCTTTTTATTTTTTCGAGTAGCTAAATCCCAATCATTTGCAAAGACATCTTGAAGAGGATACAAAATCTCCCCTTTAACCTTCATGTGTGTATCGCGCCAATACCCCATTTTAGGGTCAAGCCCAAGATATTCGTCCCCAATATTAAAGCCACCTATAAACCCTATTTTTCCATCTAGAACAATCACCTTTCGATGATTTCTATAATTTATCTGGCGACTAATATGTGGCATAAAGAAAGCAAATTTTACTCCTGAACTTTCCAACTCTTGAATGTATTTTTTACTGATTTTTTTACTCCCCATATAATCAATCAGAACTCGTACCTCTAACCCTGCTTTAGCTCTGTCAATTAAAGCATCTTTGATCCGAGTTCCAAGCCCATCATCTCGCAGTATATACACTTCTATATGAACAAACACTTTTGATTTTAAAATCTCTTCAATTACGACCTCATAAAGTTTATGCCCGTCATTGAAAAGTTCAACAGAGTTATAAGTCGCAATTGGCTCGTTAATATGTTTAAGTAGATACTGCATCAACCTCTTTCCTGGCATTTCAAGATGCTTTAAATACTCCAGTTGCGTATCTATTTTTTCAAGCAAGAGTTTTGATGTGGAACGCTTTTTATAATACTCTACTTTTTTGCTACTATCACCTAAAAATACATATAAAATTACCCCTGCAATAGGTAAAAATATGATCACCAGAATCCAAGCAAATGTCTTTTCTGCGTTTCGATTATCTATTATAAGTGTAACAATAATTCCGATACTGTATATCCAAAATAGTACTAACACTAGTGCTATACTTCCAAGAAGAATAAAGAGGAATGAACTCGTAAATCTTAAAGTTTCAGTTTTTTTTGCCAAACATACCCATTCCGGTCCTACTTTATGTGCTGTTTCAATTTGATTTTTTAGCAGTTCGTAGGTTATTGCGAAACTCGCTTTTGCATCAACATGTATCTTGAATATAATAAATAACCCCATAATTAGAATAATAAGAAAGGGTACTAAAACCCATTTTCGTTTTATCATTTTCTCCCCCTTATTATTTCCTTCGTTTTGTTTTATTATAACTGAAAATTGCAAACCCTTCAAGACATATATTAATCTTTAAAACTAAATTAATTATAAATTGCTTCCCATATTTTTCATCTTTATGCTAAAATACTATCATTACTAGGGTGGAGGTAAACATGAAGACAAATGAAAATAATCCGGATTTCGGAAAAGATTTTTTTGCAAAACGTTCTCAAAATAAAAAAATTGTAGACAACGTTTTTGCTATGGGAGTACGCGTTGAAAAAGCAAAAAAACTCTATGGCGATAGTGTCATTAATGGGACTATTGGTTCGCTTCTAGATGAACAGGAAAATATTCTTATTTTTGATGCAATCAAATCTACGTACTATGCACTCTCTACAAAGGAACATTTTTCCTATGCAGATACATTTTCTGGTACAAATGATTATAAAGAAGCTGTAAAAAATTGGATATTTCTCCCTAAGCACCTGGAAGCGTTGAAAGAATTTCATATTGAGGTTACGGCCTCCCCTGGAGCAAGTGGCGCGGTAAGCAGCGCAATTCATAATTTTCTAGATCCTGGTGAAAAACTTTTAATTTCGCATATTTCATACCCCATTTATGATTTTAGTATCAAAGAGTATGGCGCACTCACTGTGGAATACTCTCTATTTACACAAGATTTGAATTTCAACTTTGATGATTTAGAAAAAAAAGCATGGGAGATTCTTAAAACGCAAGATAAGTTGGTATTGCTTTTAAATGACCCTTGCCAAAACCCTACTGGCTACTCTCTTTCTAGAAGCGAGTGGGCAACACTTTGTGAACTTCTGAATAAAATAGCGCAAGTAAAAAAAGTTGTTTTTCTACTGGATATTGCCTATATTGATTTTGATCCACGAGGAAAAAACCTTACGCGAAACTTTTTATTTGAAATCGCAAAGTTGCACAAAAATGTTTTTACCATTCTTATGTTTAGTTGCTCTAAATCCTTTTCATGTTATGGCCTCCGCTCTGGTGCACAAATTGCAATCACTCAAAGCAAAGATGTTATTGACGCCTATAAAAATATTCAATATTGCTCCTGTCTCGGGATATGGGCAACAACATCTCGAGTTGCTATGACGCTTTTTGCCACAATCTTATCAAATCCTAACTATCTGCAAGCCCTCGAAATAGAACAGGAAAAAAGTCGTGATATTCTGTGTGATAGAGCTGATATTTTCATTGAAGAGGCTGACCTTGTCGGTTTAAAACATTACCCATATGGTGGTGGTTTTTTTATTACTCTCATCGAACCGAACACCCCTGAAAAAATTGATAAATTTATTTCACTCTGTGCCGATAATCATATTTTCTTGATTCCGTTAAAAAATGGAATCAGAATCGCTATTAGTAGTATTCCTATAAGGAAAATTCCAGGGCTTGCTACAAAGCTTAAGAAAATTCTCACTACATTACATCTTCTTTGATTTTCTTATTTATAAATTATATTTTCTACTCGTGTATGTCTCTTTAACTTCATCATAAATTTGGCAATATCATCAAACTCTGCACTCCATAACAAATTTACTTCCGAGCTTCATTTTATCACTATATTACATTTTATTCTAAATTATGACTTCATTTCTCTTGAATCACCCACAAATACCAACTTTTGCTTGAAACTTTTTCACTTTATCGTTACACTATAGATAGTGTTATAAATTCTTGGAGGTTCGTTTGAAAAAAATTATTTTTTCCCTATTTTTTAGTGTCATTTCAGCTTGTATTTTAGCAAGCTCCATTCCGACTGTTACGGTATCTATTGCACCAGAAAAATATTTTGTTCAAATGATTGCAAAAAGCAGTGTCGATGTTAACATTCTCACACCTAACAATGTAGAGGCTGAATACTTTTCGCCTACGCCACAACAACTGATCAATTTAAAAAATTCCGATCTCTATTTTCAAATAGGGCTGCTCCATTTTGAAGCTACCATTAATTCGAAAATAAAATCTATTGCACCGAATACACAGGTGATTAATCTTTCTCAAAATTTGAATCTCACTTCAAACGCAGACCCACACATCTGGCTTTCTGTAAAAAATGCTCAGGTAATGTCTCAAACTATTTATAATGCTCTGTGTAATAAATATCCGCAAAACAAAGCTTTCTACACAAAAAATTATCAAAAACTTCAAGCTCATAATGTAAAACTAGCTAAAGAAATGACCTTTATATTGAAAAAATTTCAAGGATATTCATTTATCACCTATCACCCTGCATACTCATATTTTGCTTCTGAATATGGTCTAAATGAGGTAGCTATTGAACAAAATGGAAAAGAACCTTCACCCCAGCAAATGGCGAACATTATTCAATTAGCAAAACGAAATCACATTCCTACAATTTTTATACAGTCCCAAGTCAATGATAAACCAGCCCTTGTTATTGCAAAACAAATTAGAGCGCAAGTTATAGTTCTTAACCCAATGGCAGAAAATTGGCCAAATAATATGTTAAATATCGCAACAAAATTGTCAGGGTCTTTTCAAGTTGGTGATTATGATTCTAGAAGTCTCTAATTTATCTATCACCCTTGATGGTATTACAATCATCGAACCATGTTCTTTTTCAGTTTCAGAAAACGATTTTATTGGTATCATTGGCCCTAATGGAGGTGGAAAATCCACACTTATTAAAGCTTTCCTAGGTTTGATACCTTATAGTGGTAGCGTAAACTTTTCCATTCCTCTTTCACATATTGGTTACCTTCCGCAATTTAATCATTCTATTGATAAACGCTTTCCCATTACTGTGGAAGAAATTATTCTTTCCGGAATTGAAGGGATAACACCAAAACTCACTAAAAATGAGAAAAAAAATAAGCTCACTCATGTCCTTTCTACTTTTAACCTTACACGTCTTAAAAACAACTCGATTGGCACTTTATCTGGCGGAGAAATTCAAAAAACGCTTCTGGCTAGAAGCATTATTAGTAACCCAAAGCTTCTAATATTAGATGAACCTACAAATTTTATAGATCATACATCTGAGCAAGAACTCTATACTATTCTTAAAAACCTCAACCAAACGATGGCTATTATGATGATTTCACACGATTTAGCCATTATTCCAACATACATTAAGTCTATCCTATGTGTGAATAAAAGTGTTCATTTTCACGCAGGAAATGCCATTACTCCAGAAGTACTTTCAACATATCACTGCCCCGTCGAACTTATTGCTCACGGAAGCTTTCCTCACCGTGTTGTAGAATCCCATAAAAAGGAGTCTTAAAAATGTTAGAGCTATTTTCTTATCAGTTCATGCAAAATGCCTTTATCGGGTCTATCTTAGTGAGCATTTTATGTGGTATTATTGGGAGTTACATTGTTGTAACTCGAAAAGTTCTTATATCAGGGAGTATCTCACATGCTTCTTTTGGGGGCATTGGAATTGCTTTTCTTCTCAATATGCCTCCTCTTCTATGTGCTTCAATATTTAGTGTCATTGTAGCTGTTCTTATTCAATGGATGTCTAAACATCTAAAGATGCGTGAGGATTCAGCTATTGGCATGATTTGGGCTTGTGGAATGGCTATTGGAGTTATTGCAATCTATCTCGCCCCTGGTTACGCTAAAGATTTAGGTTCCTATCTATTTGGAAATATCTTAACACTTAGCAGTAGTGATCTCTTTTTTTCTGCTTCAATTATGATACTCCTTATCATTTTTTTTACGCTATTTTATAAAACTATCTTATATGGTGCTTTTGACTCTGAGTATATGAAAACACGTGGAGTTTCAACAAAAATAATTGATTATCTCTTAATGGTGCTGTTAGCCCTTACCATTATCGCATCACTTCGATTAATTGGAATTATTTTGATTGTTGCCATGCTCACAATCCCGCAAGAATGCGCCTCAATTTTTGTTAAAAAATTGAAGTTTATGATATATTATTCCATTGTTATTTCTTTAATCGCTTCAATATTAGGACTTATCATCTCTTTTTATCTTAATGTGCCTTCAGGCCCTATTATTATTTTACTTCTTATACTGTTTTATAGTATCTTAAAGGGCTTGTTCCTTTTAAAGATACAAATAAAAAAGAGAACTTGAAATTTTCAAGTTCTCTTTTTTATACTAAGCCATGTATCATTAAGAGTAATCCTAAGACTGCCACTACAAGTGATATCGATATATATTTCATATTAGCCTCCCAAAGCCTTCCTAATAATAATTATATACGTTAATTTTACCGCAACAACTCAAGATCTCCTCAAAAAAAATAGCGATGGCTTTTATCGTCGCTATTTTTTTTTATTGGTTTGAAATATTTGTGGTGGAGCCATCGTATCTTCTTCATTGTAAAGAGAATAAGTTGGAAAAGCCATATCTGCATCATTATCGTGTATAATTTTCGCAACCGTTATCATGATTGAATCCTGAATTTCTTTAAATTCCACCCAATTAGTCGTCTTCGTAAACGCATAAATAGCTATGGTGAGTTGATACGTTCCAAATGCACCACCATTTTCAGCACCATCTGCTAAACTCACTGTAACAGCTTTACTTTGATCGATCCCCTCATGCCCTACTAAAAAGGCTCTAATATCTTCGATTACTTTCAAT
>JAPLKR010000085.1 GCA_026387965.1 Fusobacteriota bacterium
ATTTTAAGTAGGAGTGTTTAATTATTGATTATTTTTAAATTTTATGGTGAATAATCGTTCTTTATTAATTTCAATATTATTGATATGATAAATATAAATAACATAAAATATATTAAGGAGTCGTATGGTTGAGTTAAAAAATAAAAACACTGGATTATTGGAATCTATTGCCAAGTCTAAAGAAGAGCGAAAGGAAATTAGAGAGTGGTCTTTTCTATTTTTAGGTGCTGCAATTGGTTCTGGAATTCTTATTTTGCCGCTACAAGCAGGAAAAGTGACACTGTTGGCCACACTGATTGCCATGATAATTGCCATTCCAGGCGTTTATATTGGAAATTCACTGATGGTGAAAATGAATGCGACTACACCGAAGTGCAATAGTTATGACTCATCTATAGAGTTCCATTTAGGGAAAAAAGTAGGATATGTTCTTTCTTTAATATATATTCTTCTCATTTTTACCATATTGGTTATCGTGGGGACTTCTGCCACAAGTAACTTTGCAGCCGTATTACAATATTATGGACACATGAACAGCAGTATTGCATCATTTCCAATTTATATTGGTATTTTTTTAGCGATAGTTATTTTGCCCCTACTATTTGGCCAGAATTTTTTACTAAGTCTTATTGAAAAAATTGTTGCCTTGAAAATTGTGATACTGCTTATTTTAATTCTAATGTTTATACCCCTTTGGCATAGTGAAAATATGCATAGAGTCCTGTCGTTATCAACTAACAATTTGGGATCTGGTATTCTTGAAATGCTTCCAGTACTGATTTTTGGGGTGGGGTATTTTACAGCCATTGCAACAATGATGTCGTCGCTACAAAAAAAATACGGAGAGACCAATATAAAGTTACTGTGTGGAAAAGGTAATAGAAGTAATATGATTGCGCTCGTTCTTGTGGGTGTGCTGATGTTTCTTTTTATAGGTTCAAGCTTATTTGCACTCTCAATATCAAGTTTAGATTTTGCTGCTAAAAATAATCTTACGGCACTCTCTGTTATTGCCAAAAATAGTTCAAGTGGTTTATTTTCACAATTTTCAATATTTATTGGATTTTTCATTTCGTTATTAGCAATCTTAACATCAGTATATGCTGTTTCGGTAGGTGTTATCGATAGTGTTGCATCACGACTACCAAAAAGAGCTCAAAATTATAAGAAAATCATTACTATTGTAATATTTTTTGTTTTATTTATATGGATTGCACTTAATATCAACATTTTATCCTTTATCATTCATGTAATTGCCCCACTCATTGTTATATTTACATTTTTTTTACCAGCAGTAGCCGTCTATAAATCAAAAAAACTTGCACAATTTAGAGGGATATTTCCGATACTGAGCATTATTATTGGTGTAGTGGTTTTAATTGCTTCACTTATGTAAGAAGTTTATAATTTATATTTACTGAATTTAATATTGAATATAGGTATTGTAATATAATAATAATCTTAGTATAATAAAAATATATTAATAATTTTTAAGAGGAGAGAAAATATGGGAGTAAAAACAGTGGCGATAATGGAACATCACTTAACAATCGAACAGCAAGAGAAAAAAGAGATAAGAGAATGGTCATTTCTATTTTTAGGTTCAGCGATAGGTTCTGGAATAATATTACTTCCTTTACAAGCGGGGAAAGTAAGTTTACTCACAACGTTAATATCATTAGTTATTGGCCTTGTGGGAACCTATTTTGGGCAAAATCTGATGATTAGAATGACATCAACGACCCCTAACTGTAAAAGCTATGATCATGCAATTGAGACACATTTAGGTAAGGTTATCGGAATTGGCCTCTCTGTAATATTTATCATATTTTTGTTTACTCTAATTGTACTGCTTGGAACAGGTGTTACGACAAATTTTGCAGCCGCTTTAGAACATTATCACATCGTTAATACGAATTTAGAACGATACCCATTATATATCATGCTAATTTTGGCTATTATGGCTCTGCCGCTTATATTTGGTGAAAAATTTTTACTTGCTTTAATTGAAAAAGTTGTAGCTTTCAAAGTCATCATACTAATAGTACTAATTTTTATTTTTATTCCACTATGGCATCCAGATAATATTCGTTATTATCTCTCCCTCTCGGCTACGGGAGTGGGAATTGGAAAAGGCATACTGGTGTTGCTACCAGTACTTATTTTTGGGGCAACCTTTTTTCCGTCAATTGGTTCAATGGGGCGTTTTTTTAAGAGTAATTATCCACTAGATAGCGATGAAGAGACGTTTAAAAAAGCAAATAAAACAAATATTAATGCTATGATTCTTCTTGCGATTGTATTGGTTGTGTTTATAACTTCTACACTGTTTGCATTGACTCCAAGTTCCCTTGATTTTGCAGCAAAAAACAATTTGACAGCACTATCAGTAATTGGTCAATCTGACTCAACAGGGTATATTGCGACTTTTGCGATATTTGCAGGGTACTTGATCACAATATTAGCACTATTGACTTCATTTTATGCTGTAATTATTGGAGTTATTGACGGTGTGATGACACGTCTTCCAAAAAAAATACGCATAAAAAAACTAGGTGTTGTACTAATAGTTTTTGTACTACTTTTCTTGTGGATAGTATTAAATTTAAATATCTTATCTTTTATTATTCATGTAGTTGCACCGCTTATTGTAATTTTTGTATTTTTCATTCCAGTGATTGCAGCATATGTTTCACCAAGATTAAAATCTTATAGAGGTATCATACCTTTGATCAGTTTGGTCATAGGGATTTTCTTAATGATTGCTTCATTTATTTCATAAAAAAAACCCCTTCTTTGTACCGACCCCCAAAAGTTAGAGTAAAAAATTAAGCAGCCGATTGGCTGGAATGAATCCGGAATTGAACTGGAGACATTCCAGCCAATTTTATTTTAATCTGATTATTATTGTAATAATCTATG
>JAPLKR010000002.1 GCA_026387965.1 Fusobacteriota bacterium
GGTAATATGGGTATAGCTCATAAGTTAAAGTCTCCTTAATGTTTGATCGTAACCTACATTATAACAGACTTCCTTCTTATGGGCTTTTTTATTACCTTTATTTTCCCCTGTTGCACTTAATTATACAATCCACCATTTTAAAACATTTAGGGAGTTAGAGATTAAACTTGCTGACTACATTCATTGGTATAATAATATTAGAATTCATGGTTCTCTGAACTATCTCCCCCCCTAAATTATTCAGAAAAAGTAGTCTTGTAAAAATTGTCTGAAAAAGGGTTGCCAATCCAGATTAAGTGATTTACATGAAGTGAAATTTAGTATATACTGAGATTTAGTAGAACACCACAGAGATGTTGTGTTTAATTATGTGAGTTAACTGAAATGAATGGAGAATAAATGAGCATAAAAATTAAAGCACTAATAATCATTATTATTACGCTTTTATTATACGCAACGATGGTGGCAGATATCAACAAAGGTTCTTTAAAAAAAAACTTGGATCTACAAGAGATACAAATTGCTAATGATGATATCAGCAAGCTATTGATAGTATTTGAACAGGAAAAACAAGAGTTAGCTTCTCAAGCATATGATTATGCTGAATGGGATGACTCTTATTATTATATGAATCAAAAAAATCCAGAGTATATTGAAAAAAATTACTCTGATGCATTTTTAAACGTTGGTCATTACGCTATCATTGCTCTTTTTACTAGGAATAATGAACTTTATTTTGGAAAATATAGAGATGAAAAAGGTGATTGGCATGAAATTACTCATTTATCGCCACAACAAGTAGCAGAAATAGAAAAGGTAAATAGTGGCATCGTTACGCTTGAAGGTACAAATTATGTTATTGGAGGGCATTCGATAGTTCTTTCGAATTCTAAGATTAATCCCAATGGATTTGTAATTTTTGGAAAGCGATTAGACTATATTACTTCAAAATTAAATAAGAGCGGTCTAGATGTTGATTTCAAACTTATAGAGAGAAATACGGATAGTGCAGAATATGAAAAAGTAGATAAACTGTTTATGGAGTCAAAGAGTAAGAATACATTAATTTCAAATGGTAGCAGTTCTGCTCTAATGGTGATAAATAAAAAAAATATAGATAGTTATCAGGAGTTAAAGGGTATCGATGGTCAAACTATTGCAATATTAAAAGTTATAACACCAAGAAAATTAAATAGTATTTGGATAAAATCCTATTTAAATATTTGGGTATTGATAACCATTGCTACTATCCTTATTATCTTCATCTCATATATTGCTTTATCAAAGATAATAACGCAACCTCTTTCAAAGCTTGCTAAGGTGGTGGAATCGTTTAAACCAAAAAATAATTTAAATTATGAGGAAAAGGTTCCCTACGTAAATAGAAAAGATGAAATAGGGTCTCTTGCAAAAAGCTTTGTTCATTTAAAAAATAAAGTTATTGAGGGAAACAATGAAATATTATCGTTAAATGAGTCGCTTTTTGAAGAAGTTGAAGAGAGAACAAAAGAGCTCAAATCGGCTAATCAAGAATTAATGCTTTCTGAGAATATCATATTACAAACAAGTGAAGGAATTTGCGTAACAAATTTAAAGGGAACTATAATTAGAATGAATAACTCTTTTTGCGCATTATTTGGTTTTAAAAGAGAAGAGATTATCGGTAAAAACATAAGAGTTTTAAAGTCTGATAGACATGACAAGGAATTTTATAAAGAAATGTGGCGGTCTATAAAAGAAAAAGGTGTTTGGAGTGGTGAAATATGGAATAACAAGGGAAATGAAGAAACATATCCCAAATGGCTAACCATTAATGTGATTTGCGATAATATGGGCTATCCAAAATATTATATGGGGATAACTTCCGATATTTCAAAGCTAAAAAAATCTGAAGATAAAATAAGACAACTGGCTTATTATGATTCTCTTACGGGGCTCCCAAATAGATATTATTTTAAGGAGATGCTTCAAAATTCAATCAATATGGCGATAAAAAAACAAAACCATTCTGTTCTTTTATTTTTAGATTTAGATAGATTTAAAATTATCAATGATAGTTTAGGACACTCTGTGGGCGACAAAGTGCTTATTGAGGTGGGAAAACGGTTAAGACATGTTGTAAAACGTACAGATAGTGTATCAAGACTAGGGGGAGATGAATTTACCATAATTTTGGAAGATATTGAGTACGATCAGGAGATAGACTCAGTCTTGAGAAGGATTATAAAAGAGATTTCAATGCCGATGATAATTGATACGATAAAACTTACAATTGGCACAACCATCGGTGTCGCGTTTGCCCCTTATAATGATACTTCGGTAGAAGGATTAATCATGAAAGCCGATTCTGCCATGTATCATGCAAAAGAGCATAAAAAAGGATACTTCGCATTCTATTCGAATAAAATTCATGAAAAAAATATATTGTACATTGAAATGGAGTCTAAAATCAACGAAGCTCTTTTAACAAATGGGTTTGAGCTTTTACTGCAGCCAAAAGTTTTGGTAGAGGGAGGCAAGAGACAAATTTGTGGAGCTGAAGCACTCATTCGATTAAAGGATAAAAATGTGGGATTTATCACTCCAGAGAATTTTATTGAAATTGCAGAGGAAACAGGTCTCATAATACCTATTGGAGAATGGGTCATAGAAGATGCGGGGCGGATTGCAGCAAAATTAATAAAAGAGGGTATAGATATCGGCATAGCTGTTAATGTGTCGGTTATACAATTTGATGATATAAAAATAGTGGAGATATTTGAGAAAACCATTGAAAAAAACAGTATTAAATCAAGCAATCTTGAAATGGAAATCACAGAATCCGTATTTAAACGTGATATTAAGCAAATAAATGAGGTTTTATATAGAATAAAAGAGTTAGGTATAAAAATATTTCTTGATGATTTTGGAACAGGATACTCTTCCCTCAGTAGCATTTCAGAGCTTCCAATTGACTATCTAAAAATTGACAAATCTTTTACGACTAAATTGGCTTCTGGAGGTATGGAGCTGGTTTCTACAATAAAAGGAATTGCAGATAGTTTAAAATTAAGCGTTGTGATTGAAGGTGTTGAGACAAAAAATCAATTTGATATCCTTGTAAAATATGGAAAAATTATTATACAAGGATATTATATTAGCGAACCATTGAAGGTAGATGATTTTATAAATTTTTATAAAAATTATATGAAAGAATAATTTTGGCAGATGTAGTTATAGAGGGCAAGCTCAATATAAATTAGAATAATTTCTGAATGGAATGACATTAAATCTAAAAAAGGAAGAAATCACATAGTGAAATTCTCCCTACACTCATTATTACAGATTTACAACGCTTATTGATCGGCTAGAAATAAGTACCATAAAAAAGTGGAAGGAACGAATCCGAACGGTATGCTAAAAGATAAGTAAATCAGGAGGAATTCCCACTATGAAAAAACCAAGGTACGATAAGGAATTTAAGCTACATGCAGTAAAGTAAGTATTAGAGCAAGGTAAAAGACAGAGTCAAGTAGCCCGAGAACTTGATATAAGCAAGGTGTCACTAAGTAATTGGATGCTGGACTATAAAGCAAATAATTCAGAAGCGTTTGTA
>JAPLKR010000092.1 GCA_026387965.1 Fusobacteriota bacterium
TTATTGAATAATTTACTTAAGTCCATTTTTTACACTACTGGGAAAGTGAAGTTAGTAATACAAGTGCACATCAACCCCTTGGTTGATTCTCACTCACAACAACGAAATCATTGATTTTGCATGTGTTTTTGCAAACTTTGATCAAACTGAGAATTATATTTTTCTTAACAATATTAATACTTAAAATAATTTTTAAAATATAAATATAAAAAAAAGTACAGCTGTGTACTCTTTTTTAGTATATGAAAACTTATTTCTTACACACTACTCCAACCGATTTAGCTTCTGCTCTTCCATAAGTAATCACTAAATCATCGGCCCCTAAGTTTGTAAAAAGTACTGGCGTAATGATCGATGGCACTTTACCTTCAATCTCTTTAATATCTGCGACATTAATTAAATCGCCTGCTTTTACTTTGTCACCAACTTTTACTTTTGTTGTAAATCCTTTTCCGCCTAGATTTACTGTGTCTATTCCAAAGTGAATGATAATTTCATCGCCTGCATCTGACTCAATAGCAATTGCATGTTTTGCTTCTTGAACTACAACAATCGTTCCATCTACTGGTGAGTAGATATTACCATTTTCAGGGATAATTGCAAACCCTTCACCCATCATTTTTTCAGCAAATACAGGATCAGGTACTTTTTCAAGTGGAATAATTTCCCCTGAAATAGGTACAACAATTAAATTTTTATTGCTTATTTGTGTTTTACATCCAGAATCACATCCACAAGGCTTTTCATCTTTTTTCTTTCCAAATAGTTTTCCTAACATTTTTTCTCCTTATTTTATTATTTTATTATTTTATCATTTTAGTTAAAAATTATACCACGCCGAGAAAAGCCCACCTTGATTATCTCCAAGGAGTAGAGTAGCTCCGATTGTTATTGAAGGAATAAAGTTAAACTCGACCGATGGACCAATTCCAAAATTATTTCCAACACAATTTAAATAGCCACCTACAGAAACTGAGTTATTACTTGCAGCAATTGGGTGCATTACATCTAGACTAAACCCTCCCCCTTCACTCGATATAATCATCGCAGGGGTAATATCAAAATACTGTATAGGAAACATCATTCCAAGTTCTCCTTGCACGTATCCACTTGTATCAATTCCAAGCCCTGCTCTAAAATGTGTTGAGTATGTCGTTTGCGTTGGTGACATCCCTTGATGGTAACCATTATTTGCTGCTAACGCAATTGAACATAATGCTAATACTGATGTAATAGTAATAATTTTTTTCATTATATCTCCTCTTTATTCGTTTTCTAAAATGGCTGTAACAGAAGCAGCAAATTCAAAATTAGCATAAACTTCTTGAACATCATCATCTGCATCTAATTTATCGTATAGGGCTAGAATTTTTTTTGCATCATCAATACTTGTTATTTCAATAGTTGTTTTTGCAATCATTGTTACTTCTGATTTTAAAAGTTGCACTTGTGCTTCTTCAAGTCCTGATTTTACAGACTCAAAATCCTCATATGCACAGATTACTTCCCATGCATCAACTGAGTCTTGAACGTCTTCAGCACCAGCTGATATTGCTTTTTCAAAAATTGTATCTTCATCTAGGCCCTCTTTAGAAGCTTCAAATAGACCTTTTTTTTCAAAATTCCAAGCTACCGCATTGGGTTCTGCGAGTTCACCTGCGGCTCTTGTAAAAATCGCCCGCACACTCCCTGCCGTTCTGTTTTTGTTGTCTGTTACTGCATCCACAATAAAAGCTACACCTGAAGGACCGTACCCTTCATAGCGAATTTCAATATAATCTTCACCTGCAATTTCTCCTGTTCCCTTTTTAATTGCATGTTCAATTCTATCTTTTGTCATATTCGCTGATTTTGCTTTTTCTAAAACCATTCTGAGCTTTGCATTGAAATTTGGATCACCACCGCACTCTTTAGCTGCGATTGTTATTTCTTTTCCTATTTTTGTAAATACTTTTCCTCTTTTGGCATCTTGAGCTGCTTTTCTGTGTTTTATGTTTGCAAATTTACTGTGTCCTGCCACGAATGCCTCCCATCATTTATATGTTATTCTATTATATCAAATTTTTAATAATTTTTCCAGAATGAATTTTATTAATTTTAAAAATTCTCTACGCTTAATTTATCGAAACTATTAAATAGTATTCTTTATAACAAAAAAATAATTGCGAGTCACATCGTAACACTACGCACAAACCCCAGCCCCATACTATTAATTTTTTTTATCACTCATTAGAGAAAAAAATTAATAGTACGGTAGAAATCATAAAATTGTACAATATAATCCGGATAAAACATCTACGAACTCATTTACATAAAATAAGTATGGCTATATAAATCATTTGTTTTTAGGTAAGGTTTTTCTAATTATATCCAATTTCCTAATTTTTGAATTTTTTATGTTATCTAATATTTTCTAAAAAAATGCATGTAGATTAAGGCGGCTATTTTACGCTAAACTATTTTTATAAATATTTATGAAACCATTCTACCATTTCATCGATGGCATCACTCCAATCTTCTTCCCTTAACATATGTTCTGAATTTGGATATTCAATATATCTGTACTGTTCTTTTTCACATGGAAATTTTTCATTTAATATTTTATGAAACTCTCGTGCTTCGTGCGGGGGTACTGTCGTATCTAACCCTGCAGTTTGAGAAAGTAAATAGATATTTTTAAATTTTTCAAGTTGACTATCCGGACTTTTCTCTTGATCCTCTTTATAATGAGGTGATGAAATTAACGGCGCAGCCACTTTAATTCTTGAGTCTATCGTTACCGCAGTATAGGCAATATAACCACCCATAGATACCCCTGAGATTCCAAAGTGAGACGAAGGACATATCTCTGAATTTACCAAATAATCTATAATTAGGGGGACGTCACAGGCAGTTTGATATACCGCATTAAAAAATACGCGCCATACATCAGGAGTATCCCAATTAAATAAATCATGATAATTTTCTGGTCTTCTTTTTCCATGCAGACGGTTATCTACTCCTACGACTAAAAAATTCTCACTCGCTAGTCTTTTATATACCTCTAAATAATTCTCTTTATCGGACTCTAAGCCATGAAAAAAAAGAATGCTTCCTTTAAATTTCCCAACTTCACTACTTTTATAGACCATTAATATTGGAATGTCTTCAATAAACTCTTCTACAATTTGCATATACCCTCCAACTTTTAATAAAAAACCCTATAGAAAACTATAGGGTTTATTCTTTTATATAT
>JAPLKR010000048.1 GCA_026387965.1 Fusobacteriota bacterium
ACAGGATACAAACCACAATTTTATTTCAGAACAACAGATATCACAGGAGCATGTCACTTACCTGAAGGTGTAGAGATGGTAATGCCTGGGGATAACATCGAAATGAACTGTGAACTTATTCATCCAATGGCTATGGAATAAGGGTTGAAGTTCGCTATTCGTGAGGGTGGAAGAACTGTTGGCGCTGGAGTAGTTGCTGAGATTGTTGAGTAATTATTTAGTTTAATATTTTAAAAGTATCTCGAAAGAGGTGCTTTTTTTATTGATAGAATGAGGAAAATATGGTATAGTTAAGATATCGAAACGAATTACTACAAGGGGATAATATGAGCGGTGAAAAAGAGTATGAAATTGATTTAAAAGAGTTAATTGAAATGCTGCTTAGAAGATGGTGGATAATATTTTCTGGAATCATTATATTTGGAACCATAGGAATAGGGATCGCATTGACGTCCACAAAAATTTATGAATCATCAGCAACGCTCATGGTGGGGAACAACAATATGGCGCAATATAATAGCTTAGATTCAAGTCAAGTTCAGCTCAATAAAGATTTAGTCTCTACATATCAAGAAATTGCGGTAAGTAGCAATGTTTTAAATGTTGTTATTTCAACTTTAAATTTAGAAATCTCCCCCAAAGCATTAGCTGGTCAAATTAAGGTAAGTAATATTAATGATACGGAGATTATACGGATTTCAGCAATGAGTCCCGTTCCTGAGGTAGCACAAGAGATAGCGAATACAACGGCTACAGTGTTTAAAGATAAAGTTCAAGAGATTATGAATGTGGATAATGTTAAAATTGTTGACCCTGCAGTATTGCCTCAATCGCCTGTAAAACCTAACAAAAAGCTAATATTGGCGGCATCTCTATTTTTAGGTCTTGTTTTGTCAGTTGGCCTAATTTTTGTAATAGAGTTTTTTGATAAACGCATAAAAAATCTAGAGTTTTTTGAGAAAGAATTAAATTTGCCGATATTGGCGACAATATTTGATTCAAAAGAGTATAAAAAAGTGGATGAGGAGGGGAAGAAGTGAGAAGAGAACTCATCGTAGAGTTTAGCCCGCAATCAATCTATGCAGAACAATATAGAACGCTAAGAAATAATATTTATTTTTCTAATATTGATAAAAAATTGAAAATCATTCAAGTTACAAGTTCTGTCCCTTCGGAAGGAAAGACTACGACCATTTCAAATTTGGCTGTTGTATTTGCTCAAAATGAAAAGAAAATTTTATTAATAGATGCAGATCTTAGAAAACCCACGGTTCATAAGAAATTTTTAATTTCAAATGACAAAGGTCTTTCAAATATTATTGTAGGGGAATCAATATTTACCGAGGTTGTTCAACGAAACGTATATCCAGGTGTTGATATTGTAACAAGTGGACCAATTCCACCCAATCCTTCAGAGCTTTTGCACTCAGAAGGGTTTCATGCGCTAATTGAAGATAGTAAGAATAATTATGATTTTATTTTGATTGATTCGCCGCCTGTTGCCCCTATTTCAGATGCTAAAAGTATTGCACAATATAGCAGTGGTATTGTATTTGTATGTGATATTTCGAAGACGAGTGCTGTGAGTATCAAAGCTGCAAAAAAAGAGTTGGAAAAGGTGAATAAAAATATCCTTGGAGTGGTTATAAATAAACTCACTAAAAAAAATCAAAATAGATATAATTATTATCAATATCAGTATGATTACAATGAAGGCAAATAATGATTGACATTCATAATCATATTATCTTTGATGTTGATGATGGTGCTAAGACCCTTGATGAATCAATCAATATGATCACGATGGCAAAGCGAGAAGGAATCAATGCGATTATTGCTACATCTCATTTTATTCCCGGTAGATTTGATAAAAGCCAAGAAGTACATAAAGAGAAATTAGAGATTATTTCAAAAGAACTTGAAAAGAGAGGAGAGAAAATCCCTTTATTTTTAGGAAGAGAAATTCTATTCCATTCAAGTTTTTTTAAAAATTATGAGATACTTAGAACATTGACGTTAGCGAGTAGTCGCTATTTACTGGTAGAATTTTTTCATCATGAAATACCTAATAATTTTTCAGAATTTATTTATGAACTAAAAATAAGGGGACTAGTTCCTATTATTGCTCACGCGGAACGTTTTATCCACTCAGAAAAAGATTTCAAAAAAATAGCTAAATTATACTTAGAAGGTGCTTTGATTCAAGTAACGATAAACTCAATAATAGGCACTTTCGGCCCGGATGCAAGGATATGGATGGAGAAATTACTGGAATTGAACATGGTACAATTTTTAGCTTCAGATGCACATAAAGAGAGTGGCAAACGAAGTTACGAAGTGACAAAAGCACTAGTCGCCATTAATAAGCTTATTAGTAGTGAAAAAGTTGAGCTTTTAACCAAAATTAATCCTCAAAAAATTCTCAGTAATGAAGTGGTAAAAAAAGAAGAGCTGAATGTTTTATTATTGGATGGAGAGAAAAAAAGAAAAAGGCTATTTGGAATTTTATAAAAAAATGGAAGGCAGGCTGCCTTCCATTTTTTTATTATTTTGAGCAGCACCCACCACATGTGTGTGAATGACAAGTTTCAACATTAACTTTGATACTGTTTTTTGTTGCATAATCCAAGATGGCGGCCTGAATGGCCTCTTCTGCCATTATTGAACAGTGAACTTTTTTTGGTGGAAGCCCATCGAGAGACTCGATAACAACTTTGTTAGTTACCTTTAGGGCTTCATGAATATCTTTGCCTTTTATAAGTTCTGTTGCTATAGAAGAGGTTGCGATGGCTGAAGCACATCCAAAAGTTCTGAATTTCGCATCTTCAATAATATGAGAACCATTAATTCTAAGATAAATTTCCATAATATCCCCACATGAAGGGTTTCCTATTTTCCCATATCCATCAGGATTTTCAATTATTCCAACATTTCTTGGATTTTGGAAATGATCAATGACTTTTTCTGAATACATAATTAACTCCTAATTTTTTTATTTTACGTTATAAAGTGGTGACATCATACGAAGTTTTTCAATAGCTTTTGGCATAACTTCAATAACTTTATCAATATCTTCACGTGTATTGTATTTTCCAACACCGAAACGGATGGTACCTTGCGCCTCTTCAATTGGAACACCGATTCCTAAAATCACATGTGAAGCAGCGAGATCACCAGCGGAACAAGCTGAACCAGAACTTACACAGATTCCGTACATATCTAAGCTAAGTAGAATAGATTCACCTTCGACATATTTGAAAGTAATGCTGGAGGTTCCTGGGATTCGATTAGAGTTTTTGGCATTGATAAAACACTCAGGAATTCTTTTAGTCAGTTCTGTTTCAAGATAGTCGCGAAGTTCGCGTTCCTTTTCACCCTCTTCAACCATGGTATTGATGCAAAGCTCTAATGCTTTGGCCATACCAACCACGTTGGCAGCACTTTCTGTGCCTGGACGACGATTGCGCTCTTGGTGTCCGCCTGAGATGTATTTTTCAAGCCGAACTCCGTTACGGATATAGAGTCCTCCGATACCTTTTGGTCCATAGAATTTATGAGCAGCAAACCCAAGGAGGTCAACATTAAGTTCTTTAGGAAATACCGGCATTTTCCCTACAGATTGTACAGCATCAACATGGAACAGAATTTTATGTTCTCTAGCGATGTCCCCGATTTTCTTAATAGGTTGTATGGCTCCAATTTCGTTGTTTGCAAACATGATTGAAATTAGAATCGTTTTATCCGTTATGGCGGATTTCAACGCTTCAATAGATATTTCACCTTCTTTGTTAACAGGAAGATAAGTAACTTCAAATCCTTCTTTTTCAAGTGCTTTACATGATTCTAAAACACATGGGTGTTCGATTTCTGAAGTGATAATATGGTTCCCTCTTGAGCGGTATGCATACGCAACCCCTTTTATGGCTAGATTTGCTGATTCAGTTCCTGAACCTGTAAAAATAAGTTCAGATGATTTTATTTTCAAACTTGTTGCGATTGACTCACGCGAAGTTTCGACGGCCTCTCGAACAGAGTGGGCGAATGAGTACTGACTTGAAGGATTGGCATACTGTGCTGTTAAATAAGGCGTCATTGCTTCAAAGACCTCGGGAGCAATAGCGGTTGTGGCATTATTATCTAGATAGACTACTTTCATGTAGACCTCCTAATTGAAGTTTCAAGAGTCAAAAGAATTAGAAACAATTCTTGACAATTAATTGTAACATTTGTGGCACAAAAATGCAATGAAAAGTTATATTTAAAAGATTAAATTAAAATAATAACAAACGGTATTAAAAATGTAAAATATATGTTAAAATACTAACAAAATCAACAAAATAATTGGAATGTAAAATTGTAATATTTATGCTTCGGAGGCAAAATGGCGAAACATGTGAAACGTTTTTTTAGGTATAGAGAGTTGCTTTTCGAGCTGATAAAACGCGATATTAAAGTAAAATATCGGGGATCAGTTCTCGGAATATTTTGGTCAATGCTTAATCCTCTTTTGACAATGATTGTGCTCACCATTGTTTTTTCAGCACTTTTCAAACACAATATAAAACATTTCCCTGTGTACATTCTAACAGGAAGAATACTATATCAATATTTTTCAGATAGCACCAAGAGCGCACTGACCTCTATTTCTACTAATGGGTCACTTCTAAAGAAAGTATATATCCCAAGATATATTTTAACACTCTCAGAAATATGTTCACAATTTATTATTTTTATTATTTCCCTTATCCCGCTCTTTATTGTAATGGAAGTATTGGGACCTCACGTAGAATGGATTGATTTTCTCATTGTTATTCCACTATTCTTTCTCTTTTTTATGACGATTGGAATAGGAATGTTTGTAGCATCCGTAACGGTATTTTTTAGAGATGTTGAGCATTTTTACGGGGTTCTTTTAATGATTATCATGTATATGTCAGCTATTTTTTACCCAATTTCCATCGTGCCGCATAAATTTTTGCCTATTATGAAGCTGAATCCTTTATATTATCCCATCGACACATTTAGAGTGATTATTTTAGAAAGACACTTTCCGCCTCTTTCGTCCATAATAATCATGGCGGTGCTTGCGATCGTTTATATGGTTGTGGGGATTTTTATTTTCAATCGATTAAAAGATAAATTTATCCACCATATTTAGGAAGAAAGGAGCATTATGGGAGAGAAAGCCATTGAGGTTAAAAACTTGACTATTAAATTTAAAATAAGCCGTGAAAAAATCAACTCATTTAAATATTATTTCATTCAAAAATTAAAAGGCAAACTCAAATATGATACTTTTTACGCCCTAAAAGATGTGAGTTTTTCCATTGAAAAAGGGGATGTGCTTGGGATTATTGGGTATAATGGAGCTGGGAAAAGCACACTGCTTAAAATCATTGCGGGGGTCATTCGTACCTATAAAGGTAGTGTGAATGTGAATGGTAATATGGCACCACTTATTGAACTGGGGGCCGGCTTTGATAGTGATTTAAATGGTGTTGAAAATATTTATTTAAATGGGCTACTGTTAGGGTATCCAAAAGCCCTTCTTCGAGAAAAAATGGATGAAATTATTGATTTTGCA
>JAPLKR010000001.1 GCA_026387965.1 Fusobacteriota bacterium
AAAACAAAAGCTGCAGCCCCACATCTTTCAGCGTAGCAACAAAATAAACTCTTAATCCAACCATCATTAATATGACTGCAATAATAAAAAATACCAATAATTTTGTGTAGCGACTTTTAGAAATACTTTTCATATCAACTCTTTTTTAATGAGTATAAAAGCCATTATATTTTCATATATAAGTGCTGTAGAATGAGAATGAAACGGAGAAATCTACTCTTTGAAATACACTCATAGAAACAGGTATAAACTTATTGGAATGCATTAGATTGTAAAATAGCTAGACCCCATAATTTCTATGGTAATCTAGCTATTTTTAATTATTATAATTGTCATACTCAGGAGGACAATTATAATAATATTATCTTCTGTTTAATAAGTATTTTAGTTTAATGAAAGTTTATCCGTAATTATTACGTGAATTGCTTGCCCTTCTTGTCTTTGAGAGAGAGAAAAATATTTATAATTTGATACACCCTCTTTGAAGTACATAAATTTATTATGTTTATCTTTACCAGTAGTAAGTCGCAAGCAGTCTTCTGTAGAATGGCTTGATGGGCTCATATGATCAATAATAAAGTAAAAATTATTGTAATCCATGATTTTATTATTTTTCAGTTGCCATTGAATAGAGAAGTGACACGTTGACTTTGGTGGAATCGAGAATGGTTGTACAAATACGCGTCCAGATTCAGGATCTTCTGATATCGCTCCGAATTCTATTGTTCTTGAAGATTGATTTTCACATATTCCTTTAAAAGAATACACATCTGGTTTTGGCCAAGTATTTTTTGTATATTGATAAGGGTTTAATTGCGCTCCAAACATAAAAGTTGATAGCAATGTCATGCCTAAAATAATTAATAGAATTTTTTTCATTTTCTACCTCCTGAGTTATTTATTTCCCTAGTGTTGCTCTAATTATACGCATTCAATAAAGTTGCGACACTCAACACCTCCTCAATTAACAAAAAGCTAATTACATTTTGATTTAGACGGTTTGAATCGATTGTCTTACTTAAGTAACGAACCCTAGAACTCTTTACAATTCCCTTGTCATTTCGACTGAAACGGAGAAATCTATTCTTTGTACTAGACACAACAGTAAATAAGCCTTATAGCAAATTTACAATTAATTTGTACTATTGCCATCGCGCACGAAGTCGCGGGATCCATTCATTTCTATTCTAATACACTGGATTCTGCGACGATGCGCAGAATCACTGGTAAAGTTTTATCCATTTGATTTTATATGCCTCTATTCGTGGCAAAAATTACTTCTCTCTGTGGCTCTGTGTCAAATCTTTACAGATTTTACTCAGGCTCATTTTTTTCCTTTTTTAAGTCGTCATTATAGTCCGTGTCAAAAAAAAGAGGCCTTTTCAGACCTCTTGGCATATTACTCAACTTCCTCTTCGTCTATGATGGTCTCAAGCTCTTTAGAGAGTGTTTCTGCCTCTTGCTGATGACCTAACTCACGCGCGCACTCTAAAGCAGCCACAGATTTGGCGCATTGGTAAAAGAAAATGAGATATAGAACTATCCCTACAAATGTCAGTACGCTTAAATCATCTATTGGAATGAGCGAAACAATCCAAAAGATATTCGCAACAATCGACAAATACTTATTTGGAATTTTTACTTGCTTGTAACCATTTTGATCACAATAACGTTTTAAGGCTGTTGGAAAGCTTGAAAGTGCAATAAATATCCAATATAAATTAAATCCAGGTATAAAGAGA
>JAPLKR010000037.1 GCA_026387965.1 Fusobacteriota bacterium
TTATTCTCTCACTCATGACAATTTTAGTGGGCGCTTTTTTAGCTATAAATTTTTCTGATATGAAAGCGGTACTTGCTTCATCAAGTGTTGAAAATATGGGGATAATTGTCTTGGCTATGGCGATATATATGCTCGGAACAACTTATCACAATCCGATCATTATGACGCTTAGTTTTATTATTATTCTTTTTCACTGTGTGAGCCACGGTATCTTAAAGCTTTCACTCTTTTCAACACTCGGATATATTGCACAAAAATACCATTCGCACTCAATGGAAGCTTTAGGAGGGGTAAACAAGTCACTAAGATCCTCTTCACTACTCTTTTTAATTTCACTGATCTCGATGTGTGCGATGCCAATACTAAATCTTTTTATCAGTGAATTTCTACTCTTTATTCTCTGTACTCTACTTCTTTTAAGTGGTCAATTAGGCTCGACTATACTCGCAGTATTTTTAATGGTTTTTTTAGCTTTTAATGGCACCATTATTCTTACAGCTATGGTAAAACTCTACGCCATTGTATTTTTAGGGGAAAATCGTACACAAAAAAGAGAACCAATGAAAAATTCTATGTTGACGCTTTTTTTAACTATACTGGTTACCGCACAACTCTATTTGACACTTTTCTCTCTCAATTTTATTTCCATTTTGCTAAAGCTCTTTCACGTCTATCCATGGATAGGGAGCTCTAATATTTTAAAAATACTGCAAGAACCACTGAAAATGCTCTCACGGCTCTCACTTATTTTTATTATTTTCCTTCTTATATATATGCTATTCGCTCATCTTAAGAGGGCTCGAAAAGTAGAAACATGGGGGTGTGGATCTGAAAATCTTACTCTTAAGCAGCAGTATACTGGGGAATCATTCACCATAGCCATTACCAATTTAATTAAACTTGGTACAAAAAATAAAGTAAAAACCAATATTACACGCCAACTTTTTCCAAAAGAGCACTATTTAAGAGTTGAAAAAACTGACCAATTTTATGGAATATACCAACGCATCTACCGTTTTATTTCAAAAATTTCATATTTTGTATTGTGGATGGAAAGTAAAAACTCTCAGCAAAATATTCTCTATCTCTTAATTATCGTTATAATTTTAACCGTTTGGATTTTTGGAGGTGGAACACTATGGAAATAATATTCAATATTCTCTCCATTATTTTTATTCCCCTCATTATCATAGGTGTCATTGAGAAAATCAAATCACTCTTATGCGGGCGTATAGGAAATCCCTGGTATCAATTTTTACTTGAATTCATTAAGTTAATGAGAAAAGAACTCATAGTCAGTAAACGTAGTAGTTTTATTACAAAGATAGCACCATTCTCACTATTCTTAAGTGTTATCATTGCTACTCTCTTTGTTCCTTTGATAAATGGGCATCCACTTATGAGCTTCTCTTATGATTTTGTCGTTTTTGCTTACTTTTTAGGTTTTTCAAAGCTCTTAACCCTACTTTTAGCTATGGATAGTGGGAGCAGTTTTGAAGGAATGGGGGCAAGCCGAGAGGTGAAGTTCTCTCTTTTGATGGAAGCCTCACTATTTTTACTCTTCGCTTCGCTTATATTAGTAAGTGGTCAAACAAAACTTAATTTAATGGTTCAACTCTACCTCATCAAAAGCCCACAAACGATTGTTTTTGCGCTACTTCTTATCATCATATTTTTTATATTTATGCTCCTAGAGAGTTCAAGAATGCCTATTGATGACCCCAATACACACTTAGAACTTACAATGATTCATGAAGTAATGGTACTTGATTTATCTTGCACTCATTTAGCGATGATGAGTTATGCCAACAGTTTAAAACTCTATATTTTCATGAGTTTAATTATTAATACTATCATTCCTGTAAGTCACTCACTTTTTCTAGCATTACTTTTAAATCTCGTAGCGCTTGGAGTGCTTTGCTGTATTATAGCTGTTATTGAGACACTCTATGCAAGGATACGGTTTACACGACTATCGGAAATTATGTTACTAACCCTCATTGGCGCTTTTATACTGCTTACTTTAATTTTATATATGAATGGAGTCCACCCCTAATGGAAAATATGTTAATTTTACTATTTTGTCTTGTAACCCTCATTGGAGAGGTGAAAAGCCGAGTTTCAAGTCATATTAAGGTTATCGTATGGCAGGGAGTTCTTCTCTTTTTGATATTCATTTTTGATTCAAGTAGTGCACCGCTTGTTTCAATAGTTTTTATTGCTATTGAAGTGCTCCTGATTCGGGCTATTATCATCCCCATTATTTTGAAGCGAATTTTAGGCAGTACCGATTCACATTTTGAATCCGAGCATAGAATTTCAAGTTTTTACTCACTACTCATAATGGCGTTACTGTTTATCTCGGGATTTTTCTTTGCCTATATTGCAAATAAAACCTTTTCGGGGATATCTCCCCTTCAACTGGGAATGTCCATTTCAACCATTTTGATGGGGCTTTACCTAATTTTAATCAGAAAGAAGATGATTAGCCATATTATGGGGTATGTCATCATGGAAAATGGGATTTTACTCCTCTCATTTTCGCTACTTGGTGATATGCCACTACTTATTTCTGTGGGCGTTTTGATAGACTTTTTTATCGGTATACTGTTATTTAGGTATTATACGCTTAAAATATTTCAAAATGGCTATGATAAGCGAGGTCGGATATGATTATAGTACTTCTGTTACCTCTCATATTTTCACTCTTAATGGTTATTTTTAAAAATATAAAACTATCAAAGCTGTTGACCCTTATTTTTGCACTCTACTTTTTTATTTTTGCACTCTATTCACTTTTTAACACAGGTCAGCAGTTTACACCATATTTTGAAATGAATGCACTAAGTTGTTATTTCTTACTCATTGAAGCTATATTAGTTCTGTGTGTTACGGTATATCAAATAGGGTATTTTAATGACAGCTCAAAAATGAGTATCCGCTTTAACCGATATTTGATTTTCTACCTGCTTTTCATATTTTCTATGGCGGGATTTATTCTGACAACAAATTTTGGATTAATGTGGATTTTCTTAGAAGCTTCAACGTTAAGTTCAACTTTTTTAGTAGATTTTCGCTCTACAAAGGGATCTACCATTGCTGCGTGGCGCTATGTTTTTATCTGTACGATAGGAGTTGCGTTCGCCTTTATTGGAATTATAATGCTTTCAAAGGGTAGTGCTCCATTTGGTGGAACACTTTTTGTATCAGATTTAATCGCTCATGCAAAACTTATAAATCCTCTCTATTTAAAACTTGCCTTTGCCTTCATCATACTTGGAATGGGGACCAAAATGGGGCTTGCACCTATGCATGCGTGGCTTCCAAGCGCACACTCTGAAGGGCCGTCACCTGTATCAGCACTTCTTTCAGGAACGCTTCTTAATGTGGCACTACTGGGTATCATTCAAGTGTATAGAATCCTTGAGAGTGCCAATCTCATTATATTTTGCCAAGAAATTTTCTTAATATTTGGAATGCTTTCTCTGCTTTTTAGCGCAAGTTATATGCTAAGTTGTACCAATTATAAGAAGATGCTTGCCTACTCCTCGATAGAAAATATGGGCATTATAGCCATTGGTTTATCGCTTGGACCACTGGGATATCTCGCTATTATCATCCATATTGTGGGACACTCATGTTCAAAAGGGGCGCTCTTTCTAACTTCTGGTGTGATAGAAAAGATGTATCATACTAAAAGGATTGAGGGTGTCAAGGGACTCGTTGCCCATTCACCCATCGTTGGGATTGTCTGGCTTCTCTCGTTTTTAAGCTTAATTGGGCTTCCGCCATTTCCAATATTTTTCAGCGAACTGCTCTTGGTTATTGCTATGATACAAACAGGGCATTTCATTGTGCTAGGGATATTTTTGATACTAATAACACTTATCATATATGGAATGGGCAAATCCGTATTCTCCATGAGTTTTGGTAAGTCAACACACTCCATTACGGTAGTAAAAAATTTAAGACTACTTATGTATGGACAAATTGTTCTTCTTATTTTGATGGCGTCACTCGCCTTTTATCTACCAGAGCCCATACATCAGCTTATGTCAAACGCAGTATCCATTCTATAGGAGGTCTTTCATGTGGAAGAGCATTAAAAATTGTGAACTTGTTAATCTTAAAGAGCTAGAACCACTACTTATCACACAGTTAAGAGAGGAAATTCTCGATAAACTACACAGTGGAGGACGACTTCTTGCACTGTTTTGCGATAGGAATATCCATTTTATCTACTGCATTATTGCATTGGATAAACACTCTCAGCTGATGATGGGATGTGCATTTATCCATGGGGCAGCAGAGTATGAGAGTTTAACTCAACACTTTCCTGCGTGTGAAATGTTTGAGAGAGAACTCTTTGAAACAACACACATCAGACCTTTGAACCACCCAAATCTCAAACCACTTCGTAACCATTCCAACCCTTTTTTATTTCACCAAGTACACTCAAAGGAGGTGCATGAAGTGGGAGTAGGACCTGTTCATGCGGGGATAATTGAGCCAGGGTATTTTAGATTTAATGCTCTTGGTGAAAAGATACTGCATCTTGAGATACAACTAGGATATCAACATAAAGGAATTGAAAAACTTTTTGAAGATTTTAGTAAACAGGGTAGGGGACTACACCTTGAGCCACTTGCAGAGGCAATTGTTGGCGATAGTGCCATTGCGCACACACTCGCCTACGTACACGCTATCGAATCTCTGTGCAAACTAAAAGTTCCAAAGAGAGCACAACATATCCGCACACTCGCACTTGAGCTAGAACGTATTGGAAATCACTTAGGAAACATTGGAGATATTCTTGGAGATATTGGCTACTACCTAGGTAAAGATGCATTTATTGCGTTAAAAACAGAGGTTATCAACGCTATGCTAAAGATATGTGGCAGTCGATTTGGTATCTCGCTCATCAGCGTAGGAGGGGTAAATTATTCCTTAGCCGACGACTTTGTGCAAGAATTAGCAGAGCTTCTAACACGAGTTAAGCATAACGCCAAAGTGTATTTTAAAATTCATGTTACCGAAAATTCGAGCGTTCTTTCACGACTAGAAGGAACAGGAATCGTTACCCTTCAAGATGCCATGAATCATGGATTTGTTGGACTTACTGCACGTTCATGTGGTATGGATTTAGATGTAAGAAGTGATTATCCGTGTGGCGTATTTCAAGAATATCCTATAAAAAATACACTATTTGAAAATGGGGATGTATTTGATAGAACCGTGATACGTTTTGTGGAAATTTTACATTCTATTGAGTGGATAATACAGGACCTTGAACGGTATACAACTTCAGAAAGTAGAGAAATCTTCCTACACAACTCTAGCTCAACTCACTATTTAGCAAACCACTGCGTTGTAAGTTTGGTTGAGGGGTGGCGTGGGGAGATAATGCACTGTGTTTTAACCGATGACAATGGTCATTTTGAGCGGTATAAGATAAAAGATGCTTCATTTAACAATTGGAATGCACTTCCGTTAGCCGTGTATGGGGAGGGAATTTCTGATTTCCCACTTTGTAATAAGAGTTTTAACTTGTCTTATTCAGGGCATGATTTATAGGAGGAATATGTGAAAAATCTACTTATTAACACAGTCGTTCACCGAAAGCAAGCGATTAAAGATAATTCGAAAGCCGTTTTACATTCAAAGTTTATCGGGCTACCTATGATTTTGAAAAATAGAGACCCTCAAGATGAGCTGTGTTGCGAAAAGCTTTGTTTAAATGGGGCAATTTTACTATCCCCTTTTAGAATTGATTTGGGAAAATGTAGTTTTTGTAAACGTTGCAGTATTGCATTTCCGAAGCTTATTTGCTTTACTTCTCATCATAAACTCAGTGCAACAAGCCGTGAAATGCTTATCATTGATGATACGTGTGATAATGAGAGCTATGAAAAAAGAGCTATATTACCTTTGAAGAGCAAGATTTTCAAGCGTTCACTCTCCCTTAGAAGCGTGTGTGCGGGAGGTAATGGAGCGTGTGAAGCGGAGCTTAATGCGTGTTTCAATGTCAACTTTGATGCGGGGCGCTATGGAATAAAAATGGTGGCGTCACCTCGTCATGCAGATGGAATTATCATTTCGGGCCCTATCACCGGAAATATGGCCGTGGCACTAGAAAAAGCCTTTGAAGCCACTCCAAATCCTAAACTCATTATTCTACTTGGATGCGATGCAATTAGTGGGGGCGTATTTGCAAATTCTAAAAATTTGAATAGAAGCTTCCTTGATAGAAATATTCCAACGCTCTATATTCCTGGGGCTCCACCACACCCTCAAACCATCATTCATGGTATTATGAAGATGCTTGACAGAGTGTAAAAAACCATCCGTAACCATTTAATAGTGAGTGGTTACGGATGGTTTGATTTAAGAGTATATTATCGATAGAGTTTTTCAGGAATCGTGCTATTTTGCATAGAATATTTTAAAATAGCACGGATATAAGGGCTAATATTTGATGACCCACTAGTTGAATTTTTTGGTGCATTTAATAGTCTTACCGTTGCAGAGCCAGAATTTATGTATATTTTAATATACTGCATACCACTTTTACCATATTGGTAAAAAGTTCCGGTATAGATACTACTTCCACCGCTCAAATTATTATCTTTTGATATCGAAAGAGCGACATTCATATTGGCATAATTAGGATCTTTACTGATAAATTTTTCATATATAGCATACCAATTTTGATTGAATATTTGGTACTTTGAGATATTTGGATTTCCATTGGTTGTGAGGGTAGAGGTATCTTTTTCACTTAAATTCTGTTGATCTGGATTTTTATTAAGTGTGCTTGTAGTGGAATTAGAACTTGAAGATATATTTTTAGGTGTCACTGAATCTTTACTAACTTTATTTGAAATAGTGGCTTTTTTAGTTACTTTTTTTTGTTTGGTATTATTGTGCTGACAGCTTGCAATTAATATTAGGATAATAATAAATAGTATTAATGTAATTGACTTTTTCATCTAACGCTCCTTGTATGTGGTCAGTTGAAATTATACACTGAATTTTGAAATTTGTTAACCCTTTACTTATCACAAATGTAAAAATATGATATAATCAGTGTAAATAATTACATTAAAGGGAGCTATAAATGCATAAAATGGGATGCGCATTATGTGGATCAGAAATCATTTATCTTGAAAAAGAACAACTTTTGGAGTGCGTGGTATGTAAAAAAACTGTTTTAGCCAATGCGAAATGTGAGAATAATCATTTTGTGTGTGATTCGTGCCATGAAATGGATGCTGTGGAATATATAGAACACACATGTCTAAACACGCAGGCAAAAACACTGGTTGAGTTGACAGTAGAATTAATGAGAAACCCAAAGGTGCTTATGCATGGCCCTGAACATCATTTTTTAGTTCCAGCGGTACTTTATACCCTCTATGCAAATACATACGAGAAAAAAAGTGAATTAGCTGAAAAGTTAGAAATTATTAAAGAGCGTGCAAAAATGGTGCCCGGAGGTTTTTGTGGGCAGTTTGGGTGTTGCGGCGCAGGTGTTGGAACAGGTATATTCATGAGTGTCCTTCTTAGTACATCACCACTTTCTGAAAACAGTTGGGGTGACGCACAGTTAATGACTGCAAGAACACTAGAAGCACTTGGAAAGCTTGGAGGACCGCGTTGCTGTAAACGTTCAACATTTCAAGCCTTGGTAAGTGCGAATGAATTCTTAAAAGAAAAGTTTAATATTGTGCTCGAGTGTGGAGATATGAAATGTGAGTTTAGTGAGCTTAATTCAACATGTTCTAGTACACGATGTCCATTTATATAGGAGGAGATGGTGATTGACACCAAAATATTAGTCTTAAATAAAGAATATGCAGTTCTATAGTTTATTGGTAAAGGTAAGTCTGTGTACTCACATCTTGCAGTAAATGAAAATAAGAATATGTAGTTGTAAAGAGAATGCATAGTTTTTATACATTTTCAAATAAGCTAGAAAGCGAAAAGTGTGCGCACTTAGTTTTAAAAATTTTAGGTATCTTGATTCCCAGCCTACTAGAAGCGGTTGACTGTTATACATTGGCAAAATCATATATTGAGGGAAAGCTCCTAGCAGAAGCAACTTCTGAGGGAGTCTAGATCGATAGATACATTATTCAAATGGTAGAAATTTCTAAAAATCTTTAAAGTAAAGGTATTAATATTGATTATTTTCCAGTGAATTTTGTTGTTAAAGGGAATATGCTTTACTATATTGATTGCGAAGTTAACTCTAATATGCCAGAGTACAGTTTTAAAAATTGGGAAATATATTGTTGGATAACCCGTGAAGGGATACGCCACTATCTAGAACACCACTCTGACTCTAAACTCAATATAAATTTAGAGTCAGGTATTCCAATAAGACATTTTATTTTAGAAAATAGAGCAGGTTAATTATAGTTAGTTGCTTTATGTTTTAAAACAAGAGTGCTATATACATGGGAGAAAATATGAAACAATTTGAAAAAATTATATTAGATGATATTAAAAATGGATTTTCGGGGGCAGTCTTAGCCATATATAAAGGAACTGAGCGCCTCTATCTAAACGCTTTTGGGTATAAAAGACGTTACTCTGAAAAATTTGAGGAGTTAGAAGTTGCGAATCGTGAGTTGATGGATGTTGAGACCCTCTTTGACATTGCCTCAAATAGCAAAATATATGGTACAACATTTGCGCTGATGAAGCTAGCGTATGAAAAAAAGATTGATATAGAAAGGCCCATTAGTGAATATATTAAAGGGTTTTCGATGCAAGGAGAGACTCCAAATATTAAGGAACTACTTTCACACTGTTCAGGATTTGCTCCAGAGATTCATTTTTTTGATGCATCCATACCTGAACACCTTTACTCGCAAGAACGAAGCCGTACACTCTCTATACTGCGGACGCAACTTTCTGCAGATTACCTAAAAGGAACAGAGCATGTCTACAGTGATATAAATTTTATGCTTCTCGGACTTTTAGTAGAGGAAGTAACAGGGATGACTCAAGACAGGTACTTAGAAGTGAATTTTTTTAAGCCTTTAGGACTTAAATTTACGGGATATTCTCCCTTGAAAAGAGGGATATCCCCAAGTAAAATTGCTGTAACGCAAGCTGATGGGAATTCGTGTAATAATACCCAAAGCTTTCCTAATATGAGAAATTACTCTCTTAGAGGAGAAGTACATGATGAAAAAGCCTTTTACTCAATGGATGGTGTTGCTGGACACGCTGGTATCTTTACCACGATACTCGAACTTGAAGAGCTTGTAAACATCCTATACTACAAGGGAAGTTATAAAGGGATAACCTTTTTTAATTTTGAGACTCTCACTAAATTTTCACACTATAATTTAGGGGTAGATCCAAGTTTTGGCTTAGGATTTAGAAGGGGAGAGGGAGGTGGTATGAGAAAATTCTACGGACAAAATTCTTCTGAACGCGCATTTGGACACACTGGTTTTACGGGAACCCTTACCTTAATTGATCCCGAAAATGATATACGCATTATCTACCTATCAAATAGAATTCATGGTCCTATAACCGGTCGATTAGAGTTTATGGGACGCACTATGAGAAGTGGCCTTTATGGAGAAATTGTGGATGCCATTTACGATGAATTATTATGGAAAAATAAAATAGAAACAGGACTTTAAAAAAGTCCTGTTTCTATTTTATAAGAATATCTTTTTGTCGCTGTTTCATACTGGATTCTTTTTCTACAAAAAGCGAAGTTCGACTTCTATACCCTTTTTCCGTTAAATACATAAGCGTTGAATAAGTAGAAGGGGTTGGTGTGAAAATTTGAGTTTGTTCTGGTTTTATGTGTAAAACATCACGAGAGTAATCCTTTAAAGCGTACATATTAGAGATCTCACAGCCTGGATGTGCTGCAATAAAATAATAAGTCAAAAACATTTTAGGATTAATGGCATTTTTATAGATTGAAAAAAGCTCAATAAAATTATTTAGAACTTTACCACTTGGTTTTCCCATTAAATCAAGAATTTTCTTTTCAGTATGTTCAGGTGCAATTTTCATCTGTCCAGATATATGATAGCATAGAACTTCTTCAAGATATTTTTTTCCAAACTCTTTATCTGCCATAATGAGGTCATAGCGTATTCCAGAAGCAATGAAGATATGTTTTATTTCAGGTATTTTTCTCAACTTTTCAAGCAACTTGAGAACTCTTAGATGGTTCACTTGAAGTCCTTTACAGGTATTTGGAAAGAGACAGCGATTTTCACTTTCTTCTGTAGGAGGACATGAACCAATTGTATGCCTTTTACTACACTCGAAGCCATACATGTTTGCAGTTGGGCCACCCACGTCAGATATGATGCCTTTAAACTGCGCATGTTGTGTCATTAATTTAGCTTCTTCAATGATATTAGTTTCAGAACGCATCGAGATATATTTGCCTTGATGTAAGGCAATAGCACAGAAATTACACTCCCCATAGCAGCCACGATGTGTGGTAATAGAAAATTGTGTTGTGTCTAGTGCCTTAACACTTCCCATTTTTTTGTAATAAGGATGTACATCGTTTTCAAATCCCATTGAATAAATTTTATCCATCTCTAGAGTTGTTAAGACAGCTTGGGGAGGCGTATGAATAATATAACGCTCATCTTGCTTTTGAGCAAGTATTTGAGCTGTTTTATAGTCCTGGTTATGGTAAAACAATTCAAAGGCTTTGGAATAATTTTCATGTGAGGATATGACTTCATCGAAACTTGGGAGCAATATTGCATTTGAAGGGGCTTTTTTATCAATATAACAGAGTCCTTTAATGGGTTTGTGGCTCTTTCTCTGCTCGATGGCGCGAGTAAGTTCTAATATCGTTTTTTCACCCATTCCATATACTAAAAAATTTGCCTTACAATCTATCAGAATAGATTTTCTGATTTTATCTTGCCAAAAATCATAGTGTGCAAAACGTCTTAAGCTCGCCTCAACCCCTCCGAGAACTATTGGTTTTTTCTCACTGTCAAATTGCTTGATTAAATTACAGTATGCAAGAGTAGCTCTATCGGGGCGCCGGGTGTTCTCTCCTCCAGGTGTTAAATCATCATGCCTTCGAGGTTTTTTAAGAGCGGTATAGTTTGAGACCATCGAATCCATTAGCCCTGCAGAAACTCCCCAATAAAGATTAGGAAGTCCAAGTCTTAAAATATCACTAGAATCTTTCAAACTAGGTTGAGCAATAATGCCAACCTTATAGCCGTAACTCACAAGCCATTTCCCTATAATTGCAATACCGTTATAAGTGCTATCAATATAAGTATCGCCAGAGACCAAAATAATATCGAGGTTTTTCCATCCTGATTTTTCCATTTCATCTTGCGTTGTAGGTAAAAACATATTACTCCTTTCAAATAGGGTATTCATAATTATACCATATTTTAATTCACTAACGAATGGAATTTATAAAATTATTCGCATTATGAAATTTCAAGTTTTTAATACAATAAATCATATAACACGACAATCGATTAATTTTTATTATATAAAATCAAAGAATGTATTGACAAATAGTTGAAAAAAGAATAAACTATCATTACAAACATTAAATATTGTAAATGTTGTGAATTATTAGGAGGATGTATGTCAATTTTCAAAACTTTAGAAAAAACAGATCACGAGGAAGTAATTTTTTGTCATGACAAAGCAACGGGGTTAAAAGCCATTATTGGGATTCATAATACGAAACTTGGACCAGCACTCGGTGGTTGCAGAATACTTCCATATGCAACTGAAGAAGAAGCAATTACTGATGTACTAAGACTTTCAAGAGGAATGAGCTATAAATCGGCCATTGCTGGGATTAATTTAGGTGGTGGGAAATCTGTAATTATTGCGGATCCTAAAACTCAAAAAACCGAGGCACTTTTTAGAGCATTTGGTAAATTTGTTGAGACGTTAAAAGGAAGATATTATACTGCAGAGGATGTGAACACATCTGTTGAAGATATGGATTTTGTAAGAATGGAGACAAAATATGTAACTGGAATTGATAAAGCATTAGGTGGAAGCGGAGATCCCTCTCCAATTACAGCATGGGGCGTATTTTGGGGGCTTAAAGCAGCTTGGGAAAGAAAAACAGGTAGAAAAGAGCTAGAGGGTGTTCGAGTATCTGTTCAAGGAATTGGCCATGTTGGGTATTGTCTATGTAAATTCCTACACGAAGAGGGAGCGAAACTTATCGTTTGTGATATGAATACAGCAGCAACTGAGCGTGTAAAAGAAGAATTTGGAGCTCACGTAGTTCATGTAAATGATATTTATGATGTAGAGTGCGATATTTATTCGCCTTGTGCATTAGGCGCAACTCTTAATGAATTAACCATTCCTAAATTAAAGTGTAAAGTTGTAGCAGGCGCTGCTAATAACCAACTTAAAGAGGAAGTGAGTGACGGCTCGGCGCTGCAAGAACGAGGGATACTCTATGCACCTGATTATTTAATTAATTCTGGTGGGGTAATTTCTGTATATAATGAATTAAATGGAATTACAGCTACAGAATACTCAATGAATATGGCGCAAAGAAGAATTTACGGTACAACTCATAGAGTGTTTGATAAATCTGAAAAAGAAAATATTACGCCTCATATGGCTGCAAATAAAATTGCTGAAGAACGTATGACAATGGCTGCAAATATTCAAACTATTTATACAGCATGAAAATAATTAGATAGGGGAGGAAACTTCCCTATCAGTTTTTAAACAAGTGAGGTAATCATGAAAATATTAGCCATTAATCCTGGTTCAACAAGCACAAAAATATCACTATACACTAATTTAAATGAAGATTTCACAGTAAATATTGCACATTTAACTGAAGAAATATCAAAATTTAAAAAAATTGCTGATCAATATGAGTTTAGAAAAGAAGAGATCTTAAAGGTACTTATTAATCATAATGTTGACCTAAGTTTAATTGATGTATTTGTTGGGCGAGGTGGACTCGTTAAACCCATAAAAAGTGGCGTGTACCCTGTGAATGAGGCGTTACTTAGAGATTTGAAAACCCCAGTACTCGGCGAACATGCAAGTAATCTAGGTGGTATACTTGCCTTTGAACTTGCAAAAAATTCTGGAAATAAACCATCATATATCGCTGACCCTGTTGTAGTAGATGAAATGTGTGATTTAGCCAGAATTTCAGGGCTTCCTGAAATTAGCAGAAGAAGTATTTTCCATGCGCTTAATCAAAAAGCAATAGCACGTCGTTATGCACGGGAAGTTGGCAAAAAATATGAAGAATTAAACCTCATTATAGCACATTTAGGTGGAGGGACAACTGTTGGTACCCATGAAAAAGGGAACGTTATAGATGTCAATGATGGATTAATTGGGGAAGGGCCGTTTACACCCGAACGTGCGGGTTCTCTTCCAGGTTTGCAACTGCTTGAAACATTTATAAATGATAAAAAATGCGATATTGAAGCTATGAAAAAGAGAATGACTGGTCAAGGTGGCTTAGTGGCTTATTTAGGGACAAATAATGCTAAAGCGATTGAAGAGAAGATTGAAGCAGGAAATGCCGAGTATGAATCCTTTATATTTGAAGCGATGGCATACCAAACAGCTAAGTGTATTGGAGAGATGGCGACAGTCTTAAAGGGAGAAGTGGATGCAATCATTCTTACAGGTGGGGTTGCGTATTCAGAATTTATCTCAAAAATCATAAAAGAGCGTGTTGGGTTTATAGCACCAGTTATAAGAATGCCCGGGGAAAATGAGATGCAATCATTAGTAGAAAATGCCTATTATGCAACAATTGGCGAATACTCGACTAAAGAGTATATCTAGGAGGATTTTTTGAAAAGAATTCAAATTATTACAGGACATTTTGGCAGTGGAAAAACTGAATTTGCAGTAAATTTTGCAAAATATCTTAAAAAAAATAGTGATGAAGGGATTTGCTTGGTAGATCTTGACTTAGTTAATCCATATTTTAGAAGCCGCGAGAAGACTGAAGTTTATAAAAACCTTGGCATTGAAATAGTTTCAAGTGATTTAGAAGGGGAAGCAGCGGATATTCCTTCAATTTCTGCAAGAATTCAGAAGATATTTGACACTAAAAACCTTAAAAGTATTATTGATTTAGGTGGAGATTCAATGGGTGCTACAGCACTTAGAAGGTTTAGAGAATCATTTATTGAAAGTGAAATTGAAGTATGGTTTGTTATGAATGCCAATCGTCCTAATACTCAGTGTGTCGAAACTATTCTTGACTATGTCAAAAAATTAGAAACTGCAATTGAGCTTAAAGTATCTGGAATTATCAATGCAACTCATATGTTAAAATACACGACATCCGAGCGCTTTAATGTGCCCAGATTTAGTAATTGAAGTAGAAAGAGACTAAAAATATAAGGAGATAAAATGAATAAAGTATTAATGAAGGGAAACGAAGCTATTGCACTTGCAGCTATAAAAGCGGGATGTAAATGTTTTTTTGGTTATCCAATAACACCACAAAATGAAATTCCAGCATTTATGTCTGAAGAACTACCAAAAATTAATGGAAGTTTTGTTCAAGCTGAAAGTGAAGTGGCGGCTATTAATATGGTTTATGGTGCTGGAGGATGTGGTGTGAGAGTTATGACATCTTCTTCAAGCCCAGGAATTGCATTGAAACAAGAGGGGATATCGTATTTAGCAGGAGCAGAAATCCCTTGCTTTATTGTTAGTGTTGGCCGTGGTGGCCCAGGTCTTGGCGGTATTCAACCTGCACAATCAGATTATTTCCAAGCTACTCGTGGTGGGGGGAATGGAGACTACAAAGTACCTGTCGTAGCACCAAATAGCATCCAAGAAGCCATTGATTGGACTTATAAGGCATTCGATATGGCAGATGAATATAGAACGCCTGTAATGATGCTGATAGATGGTTTAATCGGTCAGATGATGGAACCTGTAAGCTTTGAAAATCAGAGTTGTAAAGAATTTGATAGAAGTGGTTGGGCAACCACTGGAACAAAAGGGAAAAGAGACCCTCATATTATTAATTCACTCTACCTTGAACCTCGGGATCTTGAAATTCATTGTTTGAAACTTCAAGCGAAGTTTGATCTAATTCGACAAAAAGAAGTAGCATGGGAAGAGCATAATCTTGAAGGTGCTGAAATTGTTGCCGTAGCTTATGGAATCACGTCAAGAATCGTAAAAAATTCCATTGAAAAGCTTAAAGAAAAAGGGATTAAAATGGGGCTGATTCGTCCAATAACTTTAAATCCATTTCCAGTTGAAGCTTTTAGTAACTTACCAAGATCTGTGAAATCACTTATTTCAATAGAAATGAGTTTAGGACAAATGGTAGAAGATGTAAAACTTGCAAGTTGTGGAAAATATCCTGTAGACTTTTTTGGGCGTACAGGTGGAGTGATTCCAACTCCAGAAGAGATTGTAAATTACATTGAAAAACTCGTAAAGGAGGGCAAGTAAAGTGAGTACAGTGGTTTTTAAAAAGACAGAAGGATTAACGGACAAAACAACACACTATTGCCCAGGATGCACACATGGAATCATACATAGATTGGTCGCTGAAAGCTTAGAGGAATTAGGAGTGCTAGGTGATACAATAGGCGTAGCACCGGTAGGGTGTGCTGTTCTTGCTTACAAATATTTCAAATGTGATATGCATCAAGCTGCTCACGGAAGGGCACCCGCTGTGGCGACAGGGATTAAAAGAGCAAGGCCTGAAAATGTAGTTTTCACTTATCAGGGGGATGGAGATTTAGCCTCTATCGGAGCCGCTGAAATAGTTCATGCAGCAGCTCGAGGTGAAAAAATTACAACAATTTTCATCAACAATGCTATTTATGGAATGACGGGGGGGCAAATGGCTCCTACAACATTGATTGGACAAAAAGCTGCGACAGCACCCCTTGGAAGAGACCCAAAATTGGCTGGATACCCAATCAAAGTAAGTGAAATGCTTGCCACATTAGAAGGTGCAAAATTTGTTGAGCGAGTGTCAGTAGATACACCAATTAATGTCAGAAAGGCCAAAAAAGCGATTAAAAGAGCTTTTGAGATTCAACTTTCTGGAGAAGGGTTTGGAATTGTTGAAGTCCTTTCAACCTGCCCTACAAACTGGGGGATGAGTGCAATAGAAGCATTAGAATGGCTACGTAAAAATATGATGCCGAAATATCCTTTAGGTAATTTGAGAGATGATAATAAGGGGGACAACTAATATGACAAGTCAAGCGCTAATTATAGCAGGATTTGGAGGGCAAGGGGTTCTCACGGTTGGGAAACTTTTGGCATATGCAGGAATGGTTGCTGGTAAAGAGGTCTCTTGGATGCCTTCTTATGGGCCAGAGATGCGAGGCGGAACCTCAAATTGCCATATCATGATTTCTGATGAATTAATTGGATCACCAGTGGTTGCACCGCATGAAGCAACAAGTGTTATTGCTATGAATGGCCCCTCTTTAGATAAATTTGAAGATTGGGTGGCACCAGGGGGACATCTTTTTATTAATAGTTCGATTATTGAGAGAAAACCGAAAAGAAGTGATATTCACATCCACTATATCGATGCAAATGAGCTTGCAAAAGAAGCTGGAACTATGAAAGCTGCGAATATGGTGATGCTTGGAAGCTATTTAGCAATATCTAAAGTCCTAATGGAAAAGCAAATTTTAGATGTTTTTACTAAAGTTTTTGGTGAAGATAAAGCAAAACTAATACCTTTAAACGAAAAAGCACTTAATTCTGGAAAATGTGCTATAGAAAATAGATAGTCAAACCTCAAAAAAATTGATATAATAAAGAGAGAATATTTTTGGGGGTTAAAATGACAAAAAAAGATTTTGAACATCTCGATTATGCACAGCTAAAACTCATAAGACATGAATTAGAAGAGGGATTTAAAGATGAGTTATTTACTTTAGGAAATAATCACTATACAAAACACCTCTATCGTCATGACGAAACAACTGTGGAATTTGACAAAAATATTGAACAAACCATGATTCGATTGGACGATATCATAAAATCAATTTCTGCTGTAGAAGAACAATTAAATAATTTCCAACTTAAAATGGATGATATCAGTGTCCCTGTTGGAGCTATGTTAAATTAAATAATAAGGCTGTGCAAATTATGCACAGCCTTATTATTTAAGTATAACTTGGTTAATAATAATAACGAGTATTGTTGCTATAATGATGACACTTAGGAGTATCCATATCGACTTATCCTTTTTGGTACTCTTTCCAAATTCAGGATCGATTTTTATAAGTGGTAGAACTGCTAAGGAAGGTAGCATCATTATTTGAACAAATAAGAAAAAATGTTTATATCCCATAGCCATTTGCAAAGGGCCGCTATACATTGAAGGTAACATAAGTGCTACAATATTTATTGCAGAAAGAAAAGCAAAATGTGAGGTTTTAAAGCGGCTATTTCTTACAGTATAAAATAGCACCATTGTAAATGCAGCAAGTGCAAACGTAACAGCAAAATTCTCAATCATTTGACACAGAATAATTACAGCCATATTATGTGGTTGGGCATACGCCATATAAATGTAGATTAAGTGTGGAACATTAACTAAAGCATACATGATCCATAAAACTTTTTTAATTCCATTTTTATAAATATACAACCCACCTAAACTTCCTGCTAAAAGAATAGCTATTAATACAAACGTATAGCTATAACCGATATAAGTTGTCGTTAATCCTAACCCACCAGCAGAACGAGGGTCAAGAAGAAATAGAGTTACAACTTTGGAAACAAAATTTTCACCAAGTCTAAAAGTAAAAATAAAGAGAATACAAACCCATATACCCTCAAGTTGGAAAAATTCTGCAAATACCCCACTCTTCTTTTCTTCGCACGATAATTTTGCTTTTTTATTATTTAATGTAATTCTGATAATACGCCAAACAAGTAGAGAAAATCCAATAATAATCATAAGTTTAGGAAATGGCAAAAATTTATAAAGTAAAAGAAGTATAATTGCAAGAAGTATTGGCCACTCCTTAGCGATATTTTTTAGTTCATTTGGTGTATCAACTTTAACCTCTTTTTTGGGGAGAAAAAATGCGTGGTATATACCTATAAGCAAGGTGACAATACCTGTGATAATAAGCGCAATTGTCCAGGCGTGAGCCATTCCATATGTCTCAGACTCTTTACCCACGAGAATAAGGATAAATGCTGTGACAAAAAATTTTGCTAACTGATAGAAAAGTCTTTGCATTCCAACAAAATATGACTGTTGAGCATTTGATAGCGACACCAAATAGAATCCATCGACAGCAATATCGTGAGATGATGAGAAGAAGGCCATTGCCCAAAATACAGCGATACTACTTTTGAAGAAAAACATAGCACTACCATCAACATGATTATGAGTTGCTTGAACAGTAAATACCACACCAATATAACTGAGAGCCATGAGAATTTCCATGGTATATATCCACCAGCGTTTTGTTTTAGTCACATCGATCAGCCATGACCATAGAGGTTTTAACCCCCAAGGGAGCATTAAGCTTCCTGTGTACATGGTGATTTGGGAAT
>JAPLKR010000077.1 GCA_026387965.1 Fusobacteriota bacterium
GATGATTCGTTATCTCTGGCAGTTGATGCGGCAAATGACTGTTTGAAATATTCAGCATATAAAGCCGAAGATATTGAAATGATAATTTGTTGTTCGATTTCAAAATATAAAAACGGGTTGAACCATGTTTACGAACCTGCCTTTTCGATGTTAGTCAAACAAAAATTAGGGAATAAAAAGGCTTTAATTTTCGATATTTCCAATGCCTGTGCAGGAATGATGACGGGTGTGTATATCGCCAATAATTATATTTCGCGCGGAGTTGTAAAAAACTGTCTTGTGGTAAGTGGCGAATACATTACGGGTTTATGCAGGAATGCAATTAAAAACATTGACTCAGCTCATCACCCCGAAATAGCTTCACTTACGGTTGGAGATGCCGGAGCGGCGGTAATCCTGGATAAAACAGAATCAACAAACGATAATTTTTTTGCTTTGGAAATGGTTACTTTGAGCCAGTACAGTAATTTGTGTCTTGGCTATCAAAGTACCAGTCAACCGGGAGGAGTGATGAAAACTCAAATGAAAAAAATCCATGATGTTTCCATCGAAAATGCTCCTTTTTCAATTGAAAGCGCGTTGAAAAAAGCGGGTTTGAAGATGGGGCAAATTATTTAGAAGAGTTAGTACACTTTTGCAAAAATAAAGCAGTAGGTATTATTGCCGATCCCCTTTCAAATATAAGAAAGTTCGCCTATAATGGCATTATCACCACCTATGATGCATTTTTAGATTGGACTGAGGAAGATTTAAGGGCGGATATTATCGTTAGATTTGGTGCATTTCCGCTTTCAAAACGTTTTTTAAACTATTGTCGAAAAAATAAGATTCCTCAAATTGTGATAGATTCCCTTTCGTGTCATAGAAATCCTTTAAAAACAACTATTTTAGAAGTTATCGCTAATGAAAAAAGTGTTATAGAGATTCTTTCTAAATATGTTGAAGTGGACAGAACATTTGTTGAAAGGTGGCGTAAATTCGAACAGATACAAAAAGAGCGTTTTTCGAGAGTGGAAACGCTTCGAGAGTACGAAGGGTGGTTCGTACGTGAAATACTTCGAAGTAGTGCAGAAGCTATTTTTGTTTCAAGCAGTATGAGCGTTCGTTATCTCGATTATTTTTATAGCGAACCTTTTAATAAAATGGTTTTTTGTAATCGTGGTGTAAATGGTATAGATGGAACATTTTCGACAGCTTTAGGGGTTTCTACACGCAAAAAAGGAAACACGATTCTAATAACTGGCGATTTAGCCTTTATTCATGATATGAATGGGATGGTACTCGCAAAAACACATGAGCTACCTCTTGTAGTGGTTCTTTTTAATAATGATGGAGGAGGAATTTTTAATTATTTACCTCAAAGTGGAACTGAAACGTTTAATTACTTATTTACGACCTCACATGGCTTAGAATTTGAATCGATTATAAGAGGGTATGGCCATCACTATAAAGCACTATCTCAAGGAGAAAATTTTTTAGAAGTTTTGAATATTGCTCTTGAAAGAAAAAGCGTGACAGTAATTGAAATTAAAACGGATAGAGAAAAAAGTGTGGAGACAACAAAAAAGTTAATCCGAGGTGAAATGTGAAAAAATGCATTGAAGTTGGGAATGCTAGGTTTTATGTGGAGATATGCTCGCCAAAACTAATGGAAAAAACATCAAAAACAGTTGTGTTTTTTCATGGGTTTTCGCAAACACATGAGACATTTTATCCCCTTCTTTCAAAGCTGACTGAATATCAAGTAGTATTGATTGATTTGTTAGGACACGGGAAGAGTGAATCATGCGATTCAAATTATTCTTTTGAGCTATTAGTTGAGCTATTAAATAAAGTGTTTGAACAACTTCAATTAAACGAGTTTGAACTCTATGGATATTCTATGGGCGCACGAATTGCCATGCATTATGTCAGGAGTTATCCGAAAAAAGTGAGTAAGCTTTATATAGAGAGTAGTTCCTCAGGATTAAATACTATGGCGGAAAAAACACAAAGAATTCTTTTAGATAAGCGAATCGAGGAGGTAATTTTGACTGGGTTGTGTGAGTTTGATGCATTTTGGCGCGCACTACCTCTCTTTTCAAGACTAAAACGGCTTCCAATAGCTGTGCAAGAGCACATTTCTAAGATGCGTTGCTCTCATAGTCAAATAGAATTAGTAAAAGCATTGAGGGGGTTTTCAATTTCAAGTCAAGAAACATTAATTAATAAGTTAGCATTTAAACCCGTTGAATTGATAGTTGGAGAGTGCGATGAAAAATACCTTCCAATTATGGTAGAGATGGCGAATATGTGGAATGCTCCTTTGAATATTGTTGCGAATGCTGGTCATAATGTTCATGTCGAACAACCAGAAGAAGTAGTGAAAATTATTCGAAGAGAGGTATAAAAATATTTTTGATAGTGCTGTAACGGCTGCAATATATGTGTTTGGGAGGTAGATGTGCAAGAACAAGATACGATGGAAAATATTTCAACAATTTTAAACTTTTTAGGGCGGAGAGATCTGTGTGAAAGGGAGTTGTTTCAAGAGAAATTTGATTTGATTATTGTTCTTGGAAGTAGCTTTTATGAAAGTGTACAACTTGGTGAGAAACTTCTTGAATTAGGGGTATCCCCCTATATGTTGCTATCGGGGGGAATAGGTCATTCAACATTTTATCTCGAAAAGCGATTAGCAAAGAATTTAGGTGTTGAGTTAGTTAATGGAAAGTCTGAAAGTGAATATTTTTACGATTTGATTTCACCAGAAATTAAGAATAAAGTATGGATTGAAAATGAATCTACCAATTGTGGAGAAAATGCTATTTTTTCACTTCGATATGTAAATCGCCTTATTGAATCTGGAGAGCTACCGATACTTAAAAAAATTCTCTTGATACAAGACCCTACGATGCAAAGAAGAACTCATGCAACCTACGAACATGTTTGGAAGAATATGAACTGCGAATTTAAGAGCTTCACGCCACTAGAAATGGCTATAAGTGGTGAAATTGAATATACGAATCAAAGTGTTTTAAATTATTTTAGTTTTGAGAGAGTGCTAGAGTTAGTCCTAGGGGAAATTGTCAGAGTGAAGGATGATGAACAAGGTTATGGACCAAAGGGTAAAAATTTTATAGCTCATGTTGATGTTCCTATCGAGGTTGAGAAGGCATTTAGTAGTATTGTAAAGAAGTATCCGAAATTTAAGAGCTGGCAAAAAAGAAGTTAGTATTTGGTGAGAGGCAGAAATGATTATGGAAAATTTAGAAATCAACGCAATTGGTCAAAAATATGACCAAATTGCACAATCTTTTAGAGAGATTAGGAAGCAGTTTGAAACAGAAAAAAAATATTTGGATATATTTATGGAGTATCTTCCAAAAAACGGCCTGATTTTAGATTTAGGATGCGGATGTGGCACACCGATAGATTCCTATCTTGTAAAAAATGGCTTTGATGTAGTAGGAATGGATGATAGCGAAGCTATGCTAGTTCTCGCAGCGAATGATGTTCCAGAGATGCGTGTACTATGGGCGGATATGAAGGAAGCGTATTTTGAACCTGAATTTGATGGGATCATTGAGTGGTTTTCTCTATTTCATTTAGAGGTATGTGAGCAAAAAAAGCTACTTCAAAATAGCATCCATTGGCTAGAAAAAGGTGGTGTGCTGCAATTTACCACCGGGAGTTACGCATATGAAGATAAAGAAAACGATATGTTTGGGATTGAACTGCCATTTTTTAGTGCGACTAAAGAAGAGTATGCCCAGTGGATTGAAGAAGTTGGATATAAAATTATTTTGTGTGAGAACGATCAAGAGGATCATTTAGTTTGGATAGCACAAAAATAATTAAAATTTACGCAGATAGGAGATGAAGTGAATTATATTTTAATGACAGGCATTACATTGTTTTTCATAATGGATCCTTTAGGAAATATTCCGGTTTTTGTGAGTATTCTTAATAAAGTTCCTCAGGAAAGACGTGAGAGAGTTTTAAGACGTGAGCTTTTGATTGCACTAATTGTAGCGTTGATTTTTTTCTTTTTTGGAGGTTCCATTGTTAAATTATTGGGACTAGAACCCAATGCTATTAGCATTGGTGGGGGTGTTGTTCTTTTTATTATTGGAATAAAAATGATATTTCCCGATGATAAAGAAGAGAAGGATTCAGATAAAGAGGAACCTTTCATCGTTCCTCTTGCGATACCGATGTTTGTCGGCCCATCGATATTGGCCGTAATAATACTGATTCAAAGCCGCGGACCTCAGTATTATATTCCGAATCTTATTGCTATTGTAGGGGCGTGGGCGGTTTCCGCATTTATACTGTTTTTTTCAAATAAAATCAATAAAATTTTAGGAAAAAAAGGTCTGATTGCGACCGAGCGTTTAATGGGAATGCTTTTGATTATTATTGCAGTTCAGATGCTTCTAGAGGGTGTTTCAAAGTATGTTTTTATTCATTAAAAAAAGTGCTTATCATTCAAATGAAAAAAAGACTTTGCTAAAATTAAAAAAGATAGCTATGATGAGTGATGGCGCATCATACTTATCCGTTTGTTAGAATTGCTAATATTTTTTAATTATTTCAACCCCCCCTTGTTAAAACATCGTTAATAAGAGCCCTATTCGCTGAGTTTTTTAACAACAAAAATATATTTTATCTTTTTTCAAATATATTGTTGAAAAAAAATTAATTTTTTGTTATAATGAGAATACACAATGTTAATAAGGATAAATCTAGGAGGAAAATTGCGTGAGATAAAAGGTGTCGTTGCTTCAGAAGGCATTGCTATTGGGCGAGCCTTGGTGGTGAAACCCATTAATTTTAAAAATTATTTTAAAGGCATAGCCTTTGAAGAAGTTGCCCAAGAAAAATCTCTTTTTAAGTCAGCCATAAAGGTCTCGCAAGAGCAGATTGAGGAGATTAGACTTAAGACATTAAAGAGCCTTGGTGAAGAAAAGGCTGCAATTTTTGAAGGACATATTATGCTTCTTGAAGACGAGAGCTTAGAAGAAGAAGTATTCGAAGAGATTGAAACTAATGGAAAAAATGCTGCTTATGCAGTAGATTCTGTGATTGATAGACAATTTATTGAGCTTTCACAAATTGATGATGAGTATTTAAAAGAGAGAGCTTTCGATATAAGAGATATTGGAGACAGGCTTCTTAAAAATATTTTAGGACTAAAAGTAAATAGTTTTGAACTTGAAAATCCACAAATTCTCGTAGTAATGGATATTACGCCGTCAGATATTGCACAGCTTGACATTACAAAAGTACTTGGAATAGTAAGTGTTCATGGAGGCAAAACATCTCACTCTGCAATCATTGCAAGGTCTTATGGTATCCCATCACTTTGTGGTATTTCACAGGCATTAGAGACCATCGAAAGTGGCGAAAAAATGGTGCTTGATGCGCAAAATGGGATGCTTTTTATTGAGCCAAGCAGTGAACTAGAAGTAAAATATGAAAAGAAATTAGAAGAAATTAAAATATTTCAAGAGAGACTTACTTTGCTTAAAGGTAAAGAAACCATTACACTTGATGGAAGAAAAGTATTGCTCGAAGGTAACATTGGTGTTCCGAGTGATATCGCTAATGTATTAAAAAATGACGCTGAAGGAATTGGCCTTTTTAGAACAGAATTTCAATATATGGATAGAAGTGCGTTTCCAACAGAAGAAGAGCAATTTCAATCTTATAAAGAAGTAGCTGTGGGAATGAAAGGGAAACCAGTTATCATTAGGACGCTTGACATTGGTGGAGACAAAGAACTTTCATATTTTGATATTCCTAAAGAGGAAAATCCTTTTTTAGGGTGGCGTGCCGTTAGAATATGTCTTGATATTCCAGAAATTATTAGAACCCAGCTTCGTGCACTGCTACGAGCAAGTGCTTTTGGAAAAGTAAAAATTATGTTTCCAATGATTATTTCAAAATCTGAGATCATGGAGTTAAAAGCTATTGCAAAAGAAGAAATGGCAAAGCTTGGTGCTGAAGGTATAGCATATGATAAAGAGGTTGAGTTCGGCATAATGATCGAGACTCCAGCGGCAGCAGTAATGGCTGATGTTTTCTGTCAGTATATTGATTTTTTTAGTATTGGAACAAATGATTTGACACAATATACGTTGGCAGTGGATAGAGGAAACCAAAAAATCGAGAAACTTTATAACTCATTTAATCCTGGAGTTCTTAAAATGATTGACATGAGTATTCGAGCGGGAAGAAGAGCGGGCATAGAAACAGGAATGTGTGGAGAGTTTGCAGGAGATATTAAATCAGTGGTACTTCTTCTAGGAATGGGACTAGATAATTTCTCAATGTCACCTTCGAGTGTCTTAAAAGTAAAAGATGTTATATTAAAACTTAACTATGAGGAGGCAAAAAAGATTACTAAGCAAGCGCTTCAATTAGAAGAAGCACATGAGGTTATTGAGCTTGTTACAGAATTTTTAAAATCAAAAAAAATTATTTAAAATAAAAAAAATTAAGGAGTTAACAATGTTTAAAAATTCATTTGCGTCGATTTCAAAAGTGGGTCGATCGTTACAACTGCCAATCGCAGTACTACCAATTGCGGGTCTTTTACTACGTTTTGGGCAACCAGATTTACTGGGGAATCCTCATTTATTCTATGGTAACTTAAGTTTTCTAGCTGCAATGGGGCAAGCCATTTTTTCAAATATGGCAATTCTTTTTGCAGTGGGTGTTGCTATCGGGTTTGCTTTTGATGGCGGCGGAGCAGCCGCTTTAGCAGCAGTAGTTGGTTTTTATACTATGATGGCTGGAACTACAGCCTTTGCTACCATGCTTTTTGGTGCAAAAGTTGCAGCAAGCTTAAACCCTGGAGTGTTTGCAGGGATTTGTATAGGTATTACGGCAGGGATCTTATACAATAAGTACCATAATATTAAGCTGCCTGAGTTTTTAGCTTTTTTTGGAGGGAAACGTTTTGTTCCAATTGTGACAGGTATTGTATCAGTTTTATGGGCCCTTTTCTTTGGTTATCTATGGCCAACACTTCAAGGTTATATTCAAGCATTCGGGGACTGGATTGTACATGCAGGTGCATTTGGTTTTTTCCTCTATGGATTTGTAAACAGAATTTTACTTGTTTTTGGTCTTCATATGGTACTTAATACGTATGTATGGTTTCAATATGGAAGTTTCGTAAAAAATGGTATAACTTATAATGGGGACATCTCACGTTATTTTGCTGGAGATCCTACAGCGGGATACTTCCAATCAGGATTTTTCTTAGTTATGATGTTTGGACTACCAGCAGCTTGTCTAGCAATGTATAAAACCGTTCCTAAAGCAAGAAGACCGTATGTAATGGGACTTTATTTTTCAATTGCTTTGACAGCTTTTTTAACGGGAGTAACAGAGCCAATCGAGTATTCATTCATGTTCGTAGCGCCAGTTCTCTATGCAATACACGCGTTAATGACTGGACTTGCAATGGCGATTACCTATTCACTGCACATTAGAATTGGATTCACATTCTCGGCAGGAGCGGTTGACTTCGTACTTAATAACAAGTTTGGAAGTGCATATAACTGGCTAAAGATTCTGCCTCTTGGAGTTATTTATTTCGTAGCTTATTACATTATCTTCTACTTTGGTGTTAAAATTCTAGACTCTAAAGTACCTGGAAGAGAAGATAATTTTGAAGCTGTGACTAAGTCAAAGAATGATGATGGGTCAGTGAAAACGACTGCGTACACTTACATCTATGCACTTGGTGGAAAAGAGAACTTAGTACAAGTAAACAACTGTATCACACGTCTGCGTTTAACGGTAAAAGATAATAAAATTATTAATGAAGATATCTTGAAAAAACTTGGAATGAGAGGAATAGTTAGACCTACTCCTGAGTCAGTTCAAGTAATTATTGGAGCAAGAGCAGAAATTGTTGCTGGCGAAATCAACGAATATTTAGCAGGCTATTCAACCAAAGAAGGTGAAGAAGCGGTAAGAAAAAAGGTTGGTGATAGTTTTATAAAATAATATAAAAAGGAGGGAGTCCCCTCCTTTTTATATAATAAAATATTAAGTAAAACTGATAAATGTATTTTATTATGTTTGATAGAATTTTGGGGTTGCAAAAGGTGGGGGAGATGCAGAAAAGAGAATTTAAACAATCGTTGATACTTTATTATTCGCTCTTTTTACTTAATGTTATTTCATATTTTGTACTGAATAGCGTGATTGAAACACAAACGAGCCGTGTGAAAGAATTATATATTCATTTAGATGTCATCAGCATGATAACTTTGATTGTTATTATGATTATTATGATACTACTTTCGTTTAAAATGCGATTTTATGGGAAAAAATTTTTTTTGATTGGCATTTTTATAGAAATAAGTATTCCGATTTTGGTATTGTTTTCGCACCGCCCCTATATATTAATAATCATTGTAATACTAAATGCAGTTGCGACAGCGATTATGAATGTGAGTATCTATATAGAAATAAGTAAAATTGCACTAAGAGAAAAAAGGCACGCAAAAGTAATACTAACCTTATTTTTATTTTCGACGATGTCGATTCTTTTTTGTGCCGTGATAAATAATATTGGATTAAATTATCCAATTAAATTGTGGATAATTTCTCTTGTGATCATAATTCTCGAACTTATTAACGTGTACTGTGTCGTAAAAGTTTTTCCAAGGGAAGATTTTAGATATTTTTATCGTCACAGAAGAGTATGGTTTATGAAAAGTAAGTCGCCTTCACTTTTAGGTGTAATGCTGACAGCTTTTTGTATGATACTTATAGCCTCTTTTGTGCTTCAAATATACCTTCGTTGGCTGCCTAATATAATGGAGGTAATATACAATGTACCGAGAGAAAACATTAAAATCACAACAGTATATTTTTATTTTTCGGTGATTATAAGCATATTATTTTCAAGAAAATTTGTGGATAAAATTCATCCTGTAAAATTATTGATGTTTATGCAAATTGGGCTTATTCTCTCAGTACTATTAATGAAATATTTTTTAAATATTGCTTTGTGGAGCCCGAGTGAGTATGTTCATTATATATGGCAATATAATATTATAGTTGTTGCTATAGGTTTTTTTATTGGTTCATCAGTTCCTCTTATTATGTCAACGGCGTTAACTGCGTATAGATTAAATCAACAGCATGTTGTAGCATCAGTCTTAGTATTGGGATTTGTACTTGGAACTTTTTTAGGTCGTGATATTTTTGAAGAGTTTATAGGAATTCCTATGATAACATCTATTTTAGCACCCGTTATTATTTTGTTTTTAATGGTAATATATTATGACTATCTTAGAAAAATGCAAATTAAAAGGATAAAGCAAAATGAATAAAATCGTTTTGAGCGCAACGTTTGCTGCGCTTTTTTTTGCGTATTATAAATGCAATTTATATCTTTGGATTTTTTTAATAATGCTTTTGGGAATATGTATTGTTGCAAAAAAAATTGAATTTGCAGTGGCAGTTGGCTTTATTATCCTTATTTCATTTACGAGCCTTTCTAATTATTATATGAATGAATTAAGAATTGGGAGTTCATACACAGTTATGGTGGAACCTGTTCAAGGGGGGAAACTAAGACTTTTAAGTATGGATGGGAAAAAGCTTCGCAGAGTGACACTGATTAAAACAGATGTTTCAGTATCAAATGTATCGCGTTTATACGGAGAATTGTCGAATGTATCATATGAAAATGGATTTACTATAGTAGAGTTTCATGTGGTAACGTCAAAAGAGTCTGCGCCCATATTTAGGCAGTTCCTATCTTCAAGAATTACCAGAATTAGTCACAGGGAAAATGATTTGAATGGATTTTTACAAGCTGCTATTTTAGGCGATTCACAGTACCTTTCAAAATCTTTTTATACAGAAATGAAAGATGTAAATGGGCTTCATTTAATTACGATTTCCGGAATGCATGTATCCATGATTCTACTGCTCGTAATTTATTTTCTATCGATACTTCAACTCCCTTACTTAGCGCGTTATTCTATCGCGCTAGGGGTGTTAACACTCTATATTTTAGCAGTAAATTTTTCTGTATCTGTAGAGAGGGCTTATATAATGGGACTTATATTTTTAATTGCAAAGCTTGTATTTTCTGAATATGATTCGAAGAAAAGCTTAAAAATTGCTTATATTTTATCTCTTACTGTTGCGCCCCTTGACCTGTTTTCGCCATCATTTCAGCTCAGTTACGTAGCTCTTTTTGCTATAATTTATTTTTTTCCTTATTGTCAAAAAATGGTTAAAAACACTTTTTTACAGTTTTTGCTGCTATCATTGATAATACAACTTTGCTTACAGCCCATTTTTTTGGCAACATTCAAACAGATGAATCTTTTAGGGTTTCTCAATAATATTATTTTGATTCCATTTGGGAGCTTAATAATTGGGTTTGGATTTATAACACTGATGCTATCAATTCCATTTTATCCTATTATATATATATTTTCCCCTATATTAGGTATGATATTTAAAAGTTTTGAATTTTATCTGGGATTTCTGACTCTATTTGGGAAATTTACATTTAGTTTTGATACTCCATATAATGGAACTATATTGTGGATTTTCTTTATTATGATTTTAATTTTTATGTGGTATAATGATGAAGAAAGATGTTAAGAGGAGAACACAAATGAAGGGTAAATCCAAAAAAAATAATATAAAAAAATCGAGAATAAAGAGTAGTTTTTATAAATTGAAAATTACTGGTGTAGTACTCATAGTAGCTCTTATTTTTGGTGGAATCCCCCTTTTTAATTACTATGTTGTACCAAAAAAAGTCAACACTTCTTTGATGGTAACTTCCGGAATGAGCTTAAATCAAATTAGAGCAGAGATGGGATTTGATAATCGAATCTTGAATAAAATTTATGATATGCTTACTTTTAAATCACGCGTAGATATGGGGTATTATGAATTTAACTCAAGTGAATCTTTTATTACAGTAACCAGTAAGTTGACGAATGGAAATTTTGGTAAAATCAGAATCACATTTCCTGAGGGAGATAGTGTATTTCAAATCGAGCAACTACTCGTTTCAAAAGGGATCATTACAACTTCTCAGTTTTCTCAAGCTTTATTAGGTATAAAGGATTTTCCGTATCCAACACCTGGAGGGAATTTTGAGGGATATTTTTTTCCAAGCACGTATGCTTTCTACCCATCAGAGCCCAAAAAGTATGTTATTTTAACATTTTTACAAGAGTTTGAGGCACTCTATTCGCCTACAAAATACAGCGATACAAAAGCATTTTATAGGCGCCTTATTATTGCATCAATAGTTCAAAAAGAGGTAAATCAAAATACTGCAATGCCAATGGTAGCGGGGGTTTTTTACAATCGTCTTGCCATTGGGATGCGGTTACAGTCTGATGCAACGGTTACCTATGCAACTGGGGATCAAACACTCAATCTTACAAAGTCTGATCTATCCTATAATTCGCCTTATAATACGTATCGTGTTTCAGGGCTACCGCCCACTCCGATTTGCAATCCAGGCAGCCCAGCCATTGACGGTGCTATTCATCCTTTAAGTAGTAATTATTTCTTTTTTTTGACAACTCCAAATGGTGAGGTTATTTATGCTACAACGTATAGCCAGCAGCTTGCCAATGAAGCTGAGTATTTAGGGAAGTAGGGAGAGAAGAGTTATGAAAAAAATTATTTTATGCATTTTTTTATGTACAACGACGCTGCTTTTTGCGGCGACGGAAGATATTGATTTTAATAATATTATAGATAATAGTTTAGGGCAAAATATTAACGTGGGGATTACAAAGTATCAAGCGTCTACCGTTTATGCTCAGATTCAAGGGGGTAGTGCATTTCTAAAGGCTGGACAGACATACGTTACACTCCCAACAGGAACCACCATTACCTTGACGAGTAGCGGTGGAATGGTAGGTTATAATGGGAAACTCTATGCTCAAGTCTATCTTGTAAAATCGAGTGTATTAACTCTCATTGGACTTAGTAAGGACGGAAAAAATTTTAGCAGTTATCGTGGGGATTTTCTTTTTATAATAGAAAATGGCAACATTATTCCTATTGATACAATTACAACCGAAGAATATCTCTATAGCGTGGTTCCGTCAGAAATTGGTACCTCATTCCCAACAGAAGCGATAAAAGCTCAGGCAGTAGCTGCCCGAACGTATCTATATTATAATTTAGAGCATTCGAAGTACCAAAATTATGATGTTAAAGATTCTACAGATTCACAAATGTATTTAGGGTATGCCAGAGAAAACAAAATGGTAAATAGTTGTGTTAATGCAACAACTAATCAGGTGATGCTTTATAATGGACAACCAATACAAGCCTTTTTTTCGTCGGATGCAGGACCTTATACCGCAGATCCCTTATATGTATGGGGAAGTTCGATACCATATTTAAAGCCAGTTGACGATACAAATTTTCAAGGGTACTCTCCAAAACCCACTTGGAACTACTCTATTTCCTTGGCGAGCTTAAGTTCTATGTTCGGATTTCAAGTTACCAATTTGCAAATTTTAGGAAAAAACAATGGGCGTGTAATCAAAGTACTCATTAATGGCGCTTACTCAAAAACATTGACAGGGCAACAATTTAGAGAGAAACTGGGATACACAAACATTAAATCAACCCAATTTGACATTTCTACATCGTCCCAAGGGGTAGTGTTTAATGGGTGTGGATTTGGTCATGGAGTTGGAATGTCACAGTGGGGAGCTTATGGTATGGCTAAAAAAGGCTATACCTATCCGCAAATATTAATGCACTATTATTCAAATATTACACTTCAACCGATAAATAATTGGAAAAATTTGTGAAAAATGGTATAATAGAGTAATTATATATTAAAAACAAAGGAAATAAACTTATGAATATTGGGATATTTACCGATACATATAAACCAAATATAAATGGTGTTGTGACTTCTATAGAAAATAAAAAACAAGAGCTTGAAAAATTAGGGCACATGGTCTATATTTTTTCTCCGAAGGAGCCAGGTTATACTGAAACAGAGAAGAATGTGTTTTCTATTCCATCCATCAAATTTATTTTACAACCAGAGTATAGATTAACGAGCCCCATTGATCCTAAACTGGTTAAATTGGTAAAAAAATTAAAGTTGAATATCATCCATGTTGAGACGCCTTTTACAGTAGGGTCAGTAGGAAGAATGATTGCAAGAAAGTTAAAAATTCCTGTGGTTCATACATATCACACTCTGTTTCCTGAATATGTTCACTACTTAAGATTGCCTGTTGCGATTACAAAACCCTTTGCAGAAAAACTTTCAGCACATTTTTGCAATAAATGTGATTATATCATTTCACCTTCAACAGACGTGAAGACACAGCTATTGCGTTATGGAGTAAAAAAGCCTATTACAGTGGTTCCTAGTGGTATCAGTTTTGACATTACATATAAATGTTTTGACAGAAGCTTGAGAGAGTCGTTGGGGATAAAGACAGAGGAAAAAGTGCTATTGTTTGTGGGGCGATTAGGGAAAGAAAAAAATATTGAGTTTTTGATTGACTCATTTTCAAAGCTAAAAAAAATGAATCATGCTCTAAAACTACTTCTTGTTGGAAATGGGCCTTATAAAGGAGTTCTAGAAGCTCAAGTGAAGCGTTTAGGTCTTGAAAATGAAGTGATTTTTGCAGGGTATATTCCAAGAGTTGCAGTATACCGCTACTATGCAACAGCTGATATGTTTGTATTTGCCTCAGTAACGGAAACACAAGGTTTAGTTATATTAGAAGCCATGTTTTGTGGACTCCCAGTGGTGGCCGTAAAAGCAAGCGGTGTGGAAGATATGGTTGAAGATGGTATCTCAGGGTTCTTAACTCCGCTTGATATCAATTTATTTAATGAAAAAATATTGCAAGTTATTGGAAATCTCGAACTACAAAAAACATTTATTGTAAATGGTGAAAAAAGAGCTCAAGATTTTTCGCCTGAAAATACAGTTAGAAAAATATTTGACATTTATCAAGGGTGTATTGATGAAAAACATTTGAAAAAAATTCGCGGTGTAATGAAAAAATTAGAAAGTGGTATATTCCATGTACTTGTTAGACAGCCAAGAAAACGAAAAAAAGACTATAGTAAAAAACGTCATAGAAGATATTAGTAAGTATAAATTGATTGAAGAGGGTGATAGCGTATTAATTGGATTTTCTGGTGGTCCAGACTCGCGTTTTTTACTTGAAGTTTTACGCCATTATCAAAAAAGCCTTTATTTCTCGATTACTCTATGTCATATCAATCATAATTTGAGAGTTGATGCGAAAAATGATGAGAATTTTTGCCGAGAATTAGCCTCAAAATTGCACCTGCCAATTTATGTGTTAAGCATTGATGTAGAAAAGCTTTCAAGAGAGAGAAAAGAGAGTATTGAACTATGTGCTAGAGAGGTTCGTTACCAGTATTTCAATGAAATTCTAGAAAAAGAAAAAATCAGTAAAATTGCTACTGCACACCATCTTAATGACAATGTTGAGACCTTCTTATATCGTTTTTCAAGGGGGAGCTCAATTTATGGTCTTAGAGGCATGTCTTTGCAAGAAGGTATAAAAATTCGTCCATTGATTCATAGTCAAAAAAAGAATATTTTAGAATATTTACATGAAAATGATATTATGTATTGTAGTGATTTGAGTAATTTAGAAAATATCTACACACGAAATAAAATTCGAAATAAAGTGGTGCCCCTTCTAGAAAAAATTGAAATAAATACACAAGTCAAGATATCGCACATACAAGATGAACTTTCACAAATACATGAAGATATAGAAAAATTTTTACCTTCACCAATTATAAGAGAGGGATTAAGCTTACATATATTGAAAAAATTTACACCTTATGTTGCAAAATATTTTATTTCTAAAGAGTGTTTTAAATATCGTATCTCTCTCTCGAGAACTAAGCTCGAACAGATATATCTATCGATTTTTAAAGAGGGCACATTAAAACATGAAGTAAAAAAATATTTTGTGATTAAAGAGTACGCGCACTTAAGAGTTGAAGAGAAAAATAAGTTTCAAAGTGAAGCGATTTTATTTCGAATCGGAAACACTCAAAGTTATAATGGATATGAAATATCAAGTTGTATTGCGAGCAAAAAAGAGAAAAAAGCGGGAAGTTTTTATTTAGCACTTTCTAAACTGCAGGGAAAAAAAATTGTCATTCGTTCAAGAGAAGAGGGAGATTATATTGTTCCTCAAGGTATGAATTCAAAAAAGAAATTGAAAGAAGTGATGATTAATGATAAAATACCACTAAGATTGAGAGAACGTGTACCCCTTTTGTGTTGTGAGAAAGAGGTTATAGCGATGTTTTCAAGGAGAGTATCACAAAACTATGTAGTATTGGGGGGCACAGAAGAGTGTGTTGAGCTAATTATTAAGGAGGAAAGCTAGTGGAAGAAAAAAAAGAGGAGCTTTCTGAAGAAAATTCAGAAAAATCTTTAGAGCAAGAGAGTGAAGAAAATGAGGAGAGTACAACACATACTCAGAATCCTCAAAAAGAGGTAGAGGAGTTTATACAAAAAAAAATGGATGAGAAAAAAAACCAAAATAGTGGAGGGCCAAAAGGTCCTAGTGGATTTAATTTTAAATACTTAGTTCTTCTAATTTTTATTGTTATTATTGTACTATCGATTCCTGGACTTTTTAAAAATGGAAGTGCCTTTTCAAGTAGCCAACAAATTGTAGTAAAAGATATTTCTTACTCGCAATTTAAAGAACTTGTTGCTACAAATAAAATTAATGAAGTCATTCAGCAAACACCTTTTTTAATAGGTTATGTATCTGAAAATCAAACAAGTGGTGGTAGTGTGCTTTCTGACACGTCTACTTCAACAGTTCCTAAAGGAACTAAACAAGATCCAACGGTTGAATACAGAACAAGACTACTAGGAACTTATGTAACAAATGATCCACAAATGATGGCTGCAATTGAAAGTGGAAATGCCAATTTATGGAGTAAAAGTCCACAAAGTATGCCACTTATTTTAAGAATTTTACTTTCGTCATGGCTTCCTCTTTTAATATTGGTATTTGTATGGTTTTATTTTATGAAGTCTATGGGAAAAGGTGGTGGCGGTGGACCGTCTCAAATTTTCTCTATGGGTAAAACTAAAGCAAGTAGTGTAGAAAAATCAGAAGTTAGGTTTACAGATGTAGCAGGTGTTGATGAAGCAAAGCAAGAGCTTGCAGAAGTTGTAGAGTTCTTAAAAGTACCAGAAAAATTCAAAAAATTAGGGGCAAAAATTCCTAAAGGTGTTCTACTTCTTGGAAGTCCTGGTACAGGCAAGACGCTTCTTGCCAAGGCCGTAGCGGGGGAAGCTGATGTACCATTCTTCAGCATTTCAGGTTCGGATTTCGTAGAAATGTTTGTAGGTGTAGGGGCGTCACGTGTAAGAGATCTTTTTGGAAAAGCTAAGAAAAACTCGCCATGTATCGTATTTATTGATGAGATTGATGCAGTTGCACGTCAACGTGGAGCAGGTCTTGGTGGTGGAAATGATGAGAGAGAGCAGACCCTTAATCAACTTCTTGTTGAAATGGATGGATTTGGAACTGACCAAAATATCATTGTTATTGCAGCAACCAACAGACCAGACGTACTAGATCCAGCAATTATGCGTGCAGGACGTTTTGATAGGCAAGTTGTCGTTGATAGACCAGATATTAAAGCACGAGAACAAATCCTTACCGTTCATGCGAAAAATAAGAAAATGGATCCATCGGTTGATTTAAAAGTCATTGCACGTAAAACCGCTGGTTTTGTGGGAGCCGATCTTGCCAATGTACTAAATGAAGCGGCAATAATGGCTGCAAGAGCTAACAGAGAGACCATTATGATGGAAGATATCGAAGAAGCAAGTGAAAAAATTATTGCAGGTGTTGAGAGAAAAACACGTGTAATTACGCTTAAAGAGAGAAATATCATTGCCTACCATGAAGCAGGACATGCACTCGCTGCTTGGCTTATTGATGGGGCTGATCCAGTGCATAAAATTTCAATCATCCCAAGAGGTATTGGAGCACTTGGGTACACAATGCAACTACCAACGGAAGATAGATTCTTAAAATCAAGAACAGAATTTTACAACGATATCAAAATTTTATTGGGCGGACGTGCCGCAGAGCAAATTATTTTCAATGAGATTACTTCAGGTGCTTCAAATGATATACAAAGAGCAACAGTCATTGCAAGAAATATGGTAACTAAATATGGAATGAGCAGTGTGGTTGGGCCACAAGTACTTGGATCAGAAGAGGATCAACCATTCCTTGGAAGAACTATTACAAAAGATAGAAACTATAGTGAAGAGACTGCAATTTTAATTGATAAAGAAGTATTTGCAACCATTAATGGAACCTATGAAAAAGTTATTGAGATGATGACAATACATAGAAGCTTATTAGAGAGATTGACCGCAGAACTTCTTGAAAAAGAAGTTGTAAACGGAGAAGAGATGGAAGCGATGTTTGCAGAGGAACTTGGTAAATTGAATCAGGTTGAAATTATATCATAGTTTATAAAAGCCTAAGTTGACTTAGGCTTTTATTTTTTTATGTAGATATTCTGTGTTCGTTAAACTGCAAGTGATATTTAATATAAATTTGTTGAGAAGATAAATTTATGATATACTGAAAGACAGAAAAACATATTTTGGAAGTAGAGATATTAAAGGGAAGTATTATACCATATTTTTACTCTCAGTTGATAAACGAATGGTCTTAGAGGAAAAAAATTCTATATCGCGAATTATTTAGGATTTCATAGGTCAAATTCCTCTTTTAAATGCCTTTAAGTAGTATTTTGAGACTTTTCTACAAGATTATTAAAAAAATGTGCTTTACACGTCAAAACAGGAGCGACTATGCTATTTAAATTCGAAAAAATTCAGACTAAATTCGGTTTAAAAATTAAAGATTTTGAGATTTCAAAAGATAAAGTGACATTTATTATGGGGCGCAGTGGAATTGGAAAAAGTAGCGCTCTGAAGTTATTGAATAGAACTGAGAGTATCCAAAAAGGAAATATTTATTATGAGAGCAAAAATATTATACATTATGATCCTATTTTTCTGAGAAAAGAGGTGCTTTTAGTGAGTCAATCAAGTTATCTCTTTTTAGGAAGTATTCAGAATAATTTTGATAAATTTAGAAAGCTTAGAGGCTCCACACCTATTCAATCAGAGCAGATGCAAAGTTATCTCTCTTTGTGTGCTCTAGATCTTCCCTTAGAGGCATTAAGTCAAAATTTATCTGGAGGAGAAAAACATCGCGTCTACTTAGCCATTTTTATATCTTTCTTACCTAAGGTACTTTTGGTTGATGAACCCACAGCGGCATTAGATGAAAAAACTGGAGATCAGCTCATTTCAAATATCAAAACTTTTTGTTTAAATAAAGGAATAAAATTAATTGTGGTGACTCATGAAAGAACATTGGCAGAAAAATTTGGAGAAGAACTTTTAGAGATGGAGGAGAGATGAGTGGGATTGTAGATTTATCTGTTATTCGGTTTGCTATGATTTATCTGCTGCTTTTGGTGGTCCTTTTTATCATGAAAAAAGCGCATATTGCTCAAAGCAGGCTTTTGCTAGTGGCCAGTATTCGAATGACTGTACAGCTTGTCATTGTAGGATTTGTATTAGAATATATAATTTATACTAAAAATCCCATTTACACATTACTATTCTTAGCTTTGATGATAGGTTTTTCCATCTATTTAATGCTAAAAAACCAAAAAAAACTACCGAGATATTTCAAATGGGCAATGTCACTTGCACTTTTGATTTCAGGGGTTTTGATACTGATTTTTTTTGTTGTAGGTGTCGTTAAACAGTCTTTTTTTAATGGACAGTATACTATTCCGCTTGCTGGAATGATTATTGGTAACTCTATGACGGGAATTAACATTGCTGTGAAGAGCTTTGTGGAGAGTGTTGATCAAGAGCGTTTGAAAATACAAACCTTACTTAATTTAGGGATAGAACCGGAAGCGATACTTAGACCTATGGCAAATAGAGCATTAGAAACAGCACTCATCCCAACATTAAACTCTATGCTTGGGTTAGGTATTATTTTTTTACCTGGAATGATGACGGGGCAGATATTATCTGGAACGCTTCCTACAACTGCTATTATGTATCAAATAGCCATTATGATAGCAATCGCTGCTTCTGTGTGCATCGCTGTTTTTTTTGCGCTATATATAGGGTTGAAATCTTTATATAATTCGGAAAAACAGTTTATCCCTATTGAGAACTAAATAAGATAGTGGAATAATTCAAGATATATTTAAATATAGTCTAAAATTGCTTAAGCTTTTAAAAAGAGTGTCTTGACTTCGCTCCATTATAGGTGTATGCAGGATGTGCCTCAATAGAAGAACTGCACAAAGAGGTAAAGCTGATTAAAATTACATCAGCAGGACTGAAAGAATCACATTCACACTCGGCTACGATTTCAAAGCAACCCTCTAATTATAATATTTAATCTGAAACTGAGGTAAATATTTCTCATAATGGACATAATTTCATCTTAATAGTAAGTTGACAAAGGATTAAAAACTTGTTAAAATATTAAAGATAAATGCTTAAAGGAGAGGTCGATGCGATATCAGTATAGTATGGAAAAACGAAAGCAGATGTTTCTGAGATCGACTCTATTAATTGCATTTATTTTTGATTTTATTGTTGTTTTACAAGTTTTTATTTTACCTTTAGTACTTATCGGACAGTAGCTTTTGCTATTGTCCTTTTTTTTTATAAAATTTTTAGGAGGTAAGTGATGAGAGAGAACAAAAGGGATATTATTACATTAAGAGAGTTTGACAAAGAGGAGATTTTATATATTCTACATAGTGCGTTAAAAATATCACAAGAGTCAGAACCTCTGCTTAAAAGTCATATCATATCAACACTTTTTTTTGAACCCTCAACAAGAACACGAACTTCATTTCAAACGGCTGCACTAAGACTTGGAGCTTCTGTAAATGGTTTTGATTCAAGTAGTGGAATTTCTGTACAAAAGGGCGAGAATTTTTCAGATACCATCCGCATGATGGAGTATTATAGTGACTGTTTAGTTATAAGAAGCCCCCATGATGGGGCAGCAAAGCTTGCCTCGACATTGAGCAGCAAGCCGGTGATAAATGCCGGAGATGGAGTGAATCAGCACCCAAGCCAAACGCTTTTAGATCTCTACACTATTCTTGAAGAGAAGCAAACTCTGGAGAATTTAGAAATTGCCTGTGTTGGAGATTTGAAAAATGGCCGAACCGTACACTCACTGATAGAAGCGTTGAAGCATTTCAGCCCTAAATTATATTTTATTGCCCCAGAAAGTCTACAAATTCCCCAAAAATATTTGGAAAAATTAGATAACTTGAAAATCTCCTATGAACTTCATAGTGAGTTTGAATCAACGCTTGAAAATTATGATGTCTTATATATGACACGTGTTCAAAAAGAGCGATTCGACAGTGAAGTTGAATATGAAAAAGTGGCCCATTCATTTCAGCTGACGAAAGAGAATATCGTTGGGAAATGTAAGTCCGATATGATGATACTGCATCCCCTTCCACGAATTGAGGAGATAGCGCGTGATTTAGATGATACACCGCATGCTTTTTATTTTAAGCAAGCTGGAAATGGAATACCAATTAGAAAAGCGATGCTAGCCTTGGTACTTGGAAAATATTCGAAATTAGAGGCAAAAAATAGTGATGTGGTAGAAATAAATACGGATTTTAAGTGTCATAACGCCCGATGTATATCGAATGTAAAAACGGAGTATGTCGCACATCGAGCTATTATAAAAAGTGGGAATAAGCAGTGTTTCTTTTGCGAAAAGTAAATTTGTTAAGATTCAGATTAAGAAGCTTATTTGTGGAAAACAAATTAGACTACACCAAAATAATCAAAAATAGAAAAATTAGGAGAATTTATGTGCCATAATGCCAAAATTGCACTTCATGAAGTGATTGAAAACCGAAAAATTGCCAAAAACATGTATCTGTTGAGTGTAAAATACGCCGGTCTTGAAAAATCACGTTCAGGTCGATTCTATATGATTTCACCTGAAAATTCAAATAATTTTTTAAGTCGCCCCATCTCGCTCTTTTCAGAAAGTTCAGAAGGGAATTTAACATTTTACTATTTAGTTAAAGGAAGTGGAACAGAGGCATTAGCAAGGTTAAAAGTGGGTGAGATGGCTCTTGTGCAAGGTCCTTTGGGAAACAGTTTTTCAAAAACAAATGGGCGTGTGCTTTTAGTGGCAGGTGGCGTGGGCATCGCCCCATTTTATAGCCTAATTGAAAGTTTTGAGAGGCAAGTGAGTTTTGATCTACTGGTAGGATCCAAAAGCGCTGAAGGGCTAGAAATTATAAAAGAGTTTTCCCAGCTATCAGAGGATTTTAAAGAAAGAGTGAGTGTAGCCACAGATGATGGAAGTTTAGGAAAGAAGGGCTTTGTAACAGAGTTAGTTGAAGAATTTCTTGAAAAAAAACAGTATGACTCTGTGATTGTATGTGGACCAATGGTTATGATGAAAGCAGTTTCAGAGTTTTGTTATAAAAAGGGTGTACATTGTGTGGTCTCATTAGAAGAGGCTATGGCATGTGGGGTAGGTGCGTGTGTAGGGTGTAGTATCAAAACTCCGTCTAAAATGAAAAGAGTGTGTAAAGAGGGACCAATTTTTGATGCTTCGGAGGTGTTTTATGAATAAATTAGAAGTCAATATTGCCGGTCTGAAATTGAAAAACCCTATATGTTCTGCGTCAGGGTGCTTCGGATTTGGGTTTGAATATCAGGAATATTTTAATCCAAATCGTTTAGGGGCCATAGTACTAAAAGGCATAACGCCAGAAGAACGAAGCGGAAATTTAGGAAGGCGTATTGTTGAGACCCCAAGTGGGATGCTCAATTCTGTTGGACTTCAAAACCCTGGAATAGAAAAATTTCTTAGTGAGTATTCAAGTGAAATTGAAAAAGAACTAACCGAGAGTGTGGTAATTGCTAACATTAATGGAAAAACGGTTGAGGAGTTTATATTTTTAGCCACTCAGTTAGAACCGCTCAGATATATTCAAGCGATTGAAGTCAATGTGTCATGTCCTAATATTAAACAGGGTGGAATGAGCTTTGGCGTGATTTCAGATTTGATAAAAAAAGTCACTCAAGAGGTAAAAAAAGTAAGTAGCAAAAGCATTATTGTAAAGCTTACTCCAAATGTAACGAGCATTGCGGAGATGGCCAAAGCGGCTGAGGAGGGTGGAGCCGATGTACTTTCGCTTATTAATACCGTTCAAGCCTTGGCCATTGATATGGAGAGTAAAAAGTTGGTTCTCGGCAATGGGATTGGAGGACTCTCTGGACCAGCGGTGAAGCCGATTGCGCTTAGATGTATATACCAAGTTAGTGAGGCTGTGAAAATCCCTATTATTGGAATGGGCGGAGTTTCAAATTGGCGTGATGTGGTCGAATTTATGATGGCAGGAGCGTCAGCGGTGGCAATAGGGAGTGCAAGTTTTAGAAATCCGATGATTTTTCCTGAAATCATTTCAGAGTTAGAAAATTATGTAAAGCGAGAAAAATTAACTTCAATTTCAGATATTGTAGGGTGTATTCATACTAATTAGGAGGAAAAATGTTAAGACCAATTATTGTAGCACTGGATTTTCCAACATTTGATGAAGCGAAAGTATGTGTAGACAACTTGAAAAGTGAAATTGATATTTTCAAAGTGGGATTAGAACTCTTTTTAAACACAAAAGGAGAAATTGTTGAGTATATCCACTCTAAAGGGCGTGAAGTTTTTTTAGATCTGAAATTTCACGATATTCCTAATACCACAGAGCAAGCTGCAAAATTTGCCATATCTCAAAATGTGTTTCTTTACAATATTCATGCCAGTGGTGGAATGGAGATGATGAAGCGTGTGGCAAAGGTAAGTCGGGAGAGCGAAAAGAGCAGAGTAATAGGCGTTACCATATTAACTAGCTTAGAAAATAGTGATATGCATGAGGGATTTTTAACCGATGCAACGGTAGGTGACGTTGCAACAAAGCTCGCTAAGAATGCTTGTGACAGTGGACTTCATGGCGTGGTCTGTTCACCACATGAAGCGGCGTCCATTAAGGCAGTTTGCGGAAAAGAGTTTCTGACAGTTTGCCCGGGTATTCGATTAGAGAGTGGAGATCTTCAAGATCAAAAACGTGTAGCAACGCCTCGTTGGGCAGTAAAAAATGGTGTAGATTTTATGGTAATAGGACGGCCTATTACCAAGGCAGAAAATCCCTTGGAAGTGATAAAAAATATTTATAAGGAAATAGGCTATGGGAAATAGTGTGCTGATAAAAAATGTTCAAATTGTAGAGTATGAAAATCACTTTAAGAGATGTGATGTTCGAATTATTAACGGACGAGTACAAGAAATGGGGAATTTATCCGCTTTAATTGGAGAAGAGGTGTATAACGGCGAGGGAAATATGCTTTTTCCAGGTGTGATAGATCCGCATGTGCATATGAGAACTCCGGGGTTTACCCACAAGGAGGATTTTGAAACGGGGAGTAAAGCGGCACTAAAAGGTGGGGTAACTCGAATATTTGATATGCCCAATACTCAACCAGCTACCATTACAAAAGAAGCGTTAGAAGAGAAAATACTACTTGCTGAAAAATATTCGAATGTTAAAATGGGATTTTATTTTGGCACAGTGGCAAGTGAAGAGGTACTGGAAAAGTGTGTTGGAGCAAAACTTTTTCTCTCTGAAACAACAGGCTCTATGATTGAAAAAGAGCAGAGTAGAATAGACAATTTTTTCAACATGAAAACCCTTATTGCGGTACATGCGGAAGAAGAGAAGATGCAAGAGGCTATTTCTTATTTTCATAAAGGGAGTGCAAATGCACTCTATCTCTGCCATGTTGCAAGTGAAAAAGAGTTAGATTATATTAAAGTTGCAAAATCGAAAAACAGTAAAATTTATGCAGAAGTTGCGCCTCACCATCTTTTTTTTATAGAGCAGGATTTGGAAAAAAATTCCCTACTCTATATGAAGCCTATGTTAAAGAGCAGTAGCGATAGAGAAGCACTAAGACAAGCCCTCTCAGATAGTCTGTTTGATACCATTGGAAGCGACCATGCCCCGCATACACTAGATGAAAAAATGGGGAGGAAAAGCTTTGGTGTGCCAGGAGTGCAGTACCTTTTTCCATTAACGTTGGAGTTGGTGACAGAAGGGGTGATTACTTATGAGCAGGCCCAACGCCTTTGTAGTGAGAATGCAGCTAAAATTTTCAATCTTGAGAAGTGTGGCAAAATTCAAGTGGGATACTGTGCGGATTTAACCCTGGTTTCGAAAAAAACATGGAAAATTTCAAGGGAAGATGTGGCATCAAAATGTGGTTGGACGCCTTATGAAGGGATGAAGCTCTCCCACTGTGTTGAAGCGACATGGGTAGAGGGGAAATTAGCCTTTGAAAGAGAGAGGTCGACAAAATGAAGAGAGTAGCAGAAGCACTGCTTAAAACAGGGTCAGTGAAAATTCAAGTGGAGAACCATTTCACATTTGTATCGGGAATTAAAAGCCCCATTTATTGTGACAATCGAAAACTTTTAGGGCATTTAGAGCGTGAGTGGGTCATAGAGGGATTTATGGAGAATTTAAAAAACTCTGAATATGATGTTGTGGCCGGTACTGCGACCGCTGGAATTCCTTGGTCTAGTTTTATTGCCGATAGAGCCAAGAAACCACTCGCCTATGTGAGAAACAAACCTAAAGAGCATGGGGCAGGCAATCAAATTGAAGGGGCTGATATTAAAGGCAAGTCAGTGATTTTAATTGAGGATTTAATTTCGACGGGGGGCAGTTCAGTAAAAGCCGCTGAGGCGCTTCTAAATGCCGGGGCAAAGTCTGTCAAAGTACTTTCAATATTTACCTATGAATTTCTTGAGGCAAAGGAAAAATTTTCCATAGCTAAAATTGAGTATGAGGCACTTTCGAATTTCTCAACTTTGATAGGACTTGCTAAAGAGATTGGGTATATTAGCGAAAGCGAGTATGAGCTAGCGAAGAGTTGGAATGCTGCACCTAATGCTTGGAAAAATTAAAACGAGGAGGTATAAGTGAAAGGACATTTGATATTAGAAAATGGTATGATTTTTGAAGGAAAACTTTTTGGGGCTGTAGATCAAACCGTTGTGGGCGAGGTGGTATTCAATACTTCGATGACAGGATATCAAGAGATATTAACCGACCCCTCTTATTTTGGACAAATGGTCACTCTTACCTATCCACTGATTGGAAATTATGGGGTGAATGTCGAGGATGTAGAGTCAAATGGAATCAAGGCGCGTGCACTTATTATAAAAGAGCCAGCTAAACTTCCTAATAACTATCGATGTGAGATGCCACTTTCTTATTATTTAAAACAAAATGGCGTGATTGGGCTTAAAGGGATTGATACCCGTGAATTGACAAAAGTTTTAAGAGATGTTGGAACGATGAAGGGTATTATTACAAAAAAAAGTTTAACGCAAAAAGAGGTTAAAGAGCGATTTTCGACATTTTCTAATAAAGCAGCAGTGGAGTGCGTGACGACTAAAGCACCTTATGAACTTTTACCAAAAGGTGACTATAAATTTCATATTGCTGTCTGGGATTTTGGTGTAAAAACAAATATTTTAACAAATT